>JAHEML010000248.1 GCA_024643705.1 Caldilineaceae bacterium
CGTAATCTGCGTTCCTATTTTCGTCGTTATCCGGTGTCAGCCGGTCGTGTCGCCTGTTCTGGAAGAATAGTCGCCACGGGTTGAAACAGATTGCGCGTCGGTGTCACCTGTGGCAGGATTGGCATAATCGGCCTGACAGCGCAGATAGCTACATCATACCAGACAGACAAGGAATGAGAATGTCGCATTCGGAATTGAGGACGAGTGGGCGGGGCGTATTGCCCGGCCACATCACAGACGTGGCCCAACTGGAAGAGTTGCTCTCCCGCCCTACGCCAGCCGCCCTGGCTGGGCTGGCCCATTTGGATAGTGACCTGCTGGTCTTGGGCGTGGGCGGCAAGATGGGGCCAAGCCTGGCGCGCATGGCGGTACGGGCTATGGCAGAACTGGGACTGCCCCATCGGGTTTACGGGGTGGCCCGTTTCAGCCGTCCCGGTCTGCGCGAACAGTTGGAGGAGGCCGGTGTTCGCACCGTCGCCTGTGATCTCCTGGACCGGGCGGCTCTGGCCGACCTGCCTGACAGTCGTAACCTCATTTTTATGGCAGGCCAGAAGTTTGGCACGACAGGCAATCAGTCCACGACCTGGGCACTCAACAGCTATCTGCCGGGGCTGGTCTGCGAACGCTACCCAGAGGCGCGCATCGTCGCCTTTTCCACGGGCAATGTCTACCCCCTGACGCCGGTAGCGCTGGGCGGCAGCCGGGAAAGCGACACACCTGGGCCAGTCGGTGAGTACGCCAACTCCTGTCTGGCCCGGGAGCGTATCTTTGAACACTTCACCCGCACAACTCCTATCCGCAGCGCGCTTATGCGCCTTAACTACGCGGTAGAGATGCGCTACGGCGTGCTTCTGGACATTGCCCGCAAAGTCTATGGGGGCGAGCCAGTAGATGTGACAATGGGCGCGGCCAATGTCATCTGGCAGGCCGACGCCAATGCCCAGGCACTGGGTCTGCTGGCCCACTGCGCCACGCCCCCTTTTGTATGCAATGTCACGGGGCCAGAAACACTCTCCGTGCGTCGGGTGGCGGAGCAGTTCTCCCAGATATTCGGCAAAGAGGCCATCCTCACTGGCAGCGAAGCGGCCACAGCCCTCCTCAACAATGCGGGCCAGGCCCAGGCCCTTTTTGGTTATCCGACTGTGCCTCTCGACCGACTCATCCGCTGGACCGCGCAGTGGGTGGACCAGAATGGCCCCACTCTGGATAAGCCCACCCACTTCGAGACCCGAGACGGCAACTTCTAATGACGACACTCTCCTCCGAACTTACCCAACTTCTACGAAAAGGCGTCGTCATCCCCGCCCATCCCCTGGCTTTGACGCCTGAACGCGCTCTGGATGTACGTTACCAGCGGGCGCTGACCCGTTACTACTGCGCGGCCGGTGCGGGAGGCGTGGCCGTGGGTGTGCATACCACTCAATTTGAAATCCACGACCCCGCTGTGGGGCTGCTGGAACCGGTGCTGGCCCTGGCTTCCCAAACAGCTGATGAACACTTGCGCGATACGCCTCGTCCTTTCATAAAAATTGCCGGGCTGGTTGGCTCCACAGCCCAAGCGTTGGAGGAAGCAGAACTGGCTCTGCACTGTGGCTATCACGCGGGGCTGCTCAGCCTGGCCGCTCTGCGCACGGCCACGGATGAGGAGCTTCTGGCCCACTGCCGCGCCGTGGCTGACCGGATTCCGGTGGTCGGTTTCTACCTGCAACCGGCGGTGGGCGGCCGCGTGCTGGGCTACGATTTCTGGCGACGCTTTGTGGAAATCGAGAATGTGGTAGCCATCAAAATTGCCCCCTTCAACCGCTACCAGACGTTGGACGTGGTGCGGGCAGTGGTCGCTGCGGGCCGCCAGGCGGAGATTGCTCTCTACACGGGCAACGACGACAATATCGTCGCCGACCTGCTGACCGATTTTGTGCTGGATGGGGCGGCTCAACCCGTGCGCATTGTCGGCGGGCTGCTGGGTCAGTGGGCGGTGTGGACCAGACGAGCTGTGGAGATGCTGAAGACGATACAGGAGGAACGGGCTGCAGGCCGTCCGGACTACCAGAAGTGGCTGGCCTACGGCGCACAATTGACCGATGCCAACGCTGCCATTTTCGATGCGGCCCGTTCCTACCGGGGCTGCATTCCTGGCATCCACGCCGTCTTGCAGGCCCAAGGACTGATGCAGAGTACCCATACCCTCAACCCCCAGGAAGTACTTTCGCCCACACAGTTGGGCGAGATAGCGCGCGTCTGTGCGGCCTATCCTCAGCTCGCCGATGACCTTTTTGTGGCAACTCACCGCCAGGCGTGGTTGGACGAGTAGCAGGTATCTTGTGGTTTGCTTTCATACAGGCAGGTCACCTGCTGCTAATTGGATTGCCGCGTCCGCACCCGGGCAATCGTCTCGCTGGGCAGTTCGCCCAGGGGCGGATGGCCCAGCCAGATCATGCGGCGTGTTCGTCAAGGCAAAAGTGGCTCTCCCGCTTGAATGATCTCGTACTCTTGTTGGGGGTGGAAT
This sequence comes from Caldilineaceae bacterium, assembly GCA_024643705.1. Lineage (GTDB taxonomy): Bacteria > Chloroflexota > Anaerolineae > Caldilineales > Caldilineaceae > JACQGT01. The sequence goes on from JAHEML010000248.1 coordinate 2,507, forward strand.
ATGAGTTTGCGTCTTGGGGGATCTCCCTGCTTGCCTTGCCTGACCACCCACGATCCGCTGGTTTTCCCATCGGAGAAAGTTACCCCCTGCGCTTCACAGTTGTTGGCGCGGGGTAGATTAACCGAATTGCGGATACTATAAATAGAATGGGATCCATCTGGCAAGTCAAAAAGGGATAATCGACTATGACACTCTCACAACACGTACCCATTGTTGGCAGATTTGCCGGCAAGATTGCTATTGTCACAGGCGGCACGGCCGGTATCGGCCATGCCACCGCCGCCGAACTGGTCAAGGAGGGCGCGACGGTGACCATCACCGGCCTGCCGAAGGATGGCCACGCGGCCGAGGAGGAACTCCGTCAACTGGGCGGTGATATACTCTGCCTGCTGGGCGATATGGCCGACGACGACTTCTGCCGGCATGTGGTCGACAATACCGTAGCCCGCTGGGGACGAGTAGACTGTTTGGTCAACAACGCCTTCTCGTTTCTGGCCAAGGCGCTGGACGCCAGTCGAGAAGATTTCGCCTATAGCCTGGCGGCCGGTCCCGTTGCGTTCGCCCGCATGACTCAACTGGTCAGTGAACCCATGCAGCAAGCCGGCGGCGGTGCCATCGTCAATGTCTCCAGCATCTCCGGCTTTGTCGCCCAGAAAGAGCGATGGACCTACAACGTAGCCAAGGGTGCGGTCAACCAACTCACAAAATGTAGCGCGCTCGATCTGGCGCCATTCGGGATCCGCGTCAACAGCATCAGCCCCGGCTGGATATGGACCCGGGAGGTGCTCAAGGCAGCCGACTTCGATCGGGCAAAGTTCGATCCCATCTGGGGTGAATACCACATGCTGGGACGCTGCGGTGAGCCGATTGAGTGCGCCCGGGCCATCCTATTCCTATTGAGTAATGATGCATCCTTTATCACAGGCACAGACTTAGCGGTGGATGGCGGCTATCAGAGCATGGGCCCTGAAGGGCTGGGTAAGACCGCTAAGATTGCTGGTACCAAGTAATGTAGTTCATGGGGATACACTGCGAAGAAGGGGATACACATCATCCTGATCCCTACACAACAAAGGAACAATTTCAATGGATTCCGACACACAACAACGACAGCGACTGCTCTATTTACACGCCCGTACCCCCAGCGTCTTTTCGACAATCCTGGGCTACACGCTGATCGAACCGGTACGCGGCTATCAGACCGAAATTAGTGCCAGCGAATTTGAATGGCCCTACAAGACGGTACACGATGCGATTGTAGACGGCTGGCAAGTCGTTCAGTTCCCTCATCTGCAAGCGCCTTTTGACGACAAGGACTTGGATGTCGTCGGTTACGAATTTATTCTTCAGAAAATTCAATCTTATCCATCTGCAACCTGAACCGAAAGGCTACCCACCAGAATCGAGGATTCACCGTGGTCAACATAATCACCAGTACCCCAATCGCCGACAACGGGGCGGCTACACAGATGATTGACAAGCACTATCTCCTAAGCGATGTGGAAGTTGCCAAGTTCATCACCTATGGCTATCACATGGTCGAACTCGATCTTCCGGCCAGCTTTCACGAACAGATTGCCCAACAGCTTGATGGGCTGCAATCCAATCCCGGCGATGCTATTACCGAGACCATCCCTGAACTGTGGCAAATCCTGGAACATCCGGCGGTTGTGGGTGCGCTAACGAGTCTGCTCGGACACAATTATCGCGTCAACAGCCACCGCCACTGGCATTGCAAGGAGCCTGACTCTCCCTACATGCACTGGCACCAGGATAGCACCAACAATCGCAGCACCCAGATCGACCGCTTTCTGGGACTCTACTATCCGCGCACGATTACACCCGACATGGGGCCCACGATCATCGTACCTGGCACCCAATTCCGCAACGCGCCCACCGACCGCATGGCGACCTATACCAACATCCGGGGTCAACTGCCGCTGAATGTGAAAGCTGGCACGGTTGCCTTTACCCACTACGATCTCTGGCACGGGACCGGGGCCAACCGTTCGAGCGTTAGACGCCATATGATCAAATTCCTATTCAATCGCACCCAGCCAAACAGTGCGCCGACGTGGAACCATGACCCCGACGCACTCAACAAAGTGCGGGACTGGAATCTGCGCGACAAGGCCGAAGATGTCAACAACATTCTCACCTTTGTCAACCCGATCGGTGTTTCCCAAAGCGACCACTACAAGGAGACAGCGATCCGTCGGCGTTGTTGGGCTGAATTGAGGGGAGAGTCGTGAGTCCATGCCAGCAACGATGAATTCAACCACAGAGCAGGACCCTCGTCATATCGCCAACGGATTTGAAATCCCGTCCGAGACCTACTCAGACCAGCCCTACATCGTCACGACCGACGACGGGGCCTGGCTGTGTGTGATGACCACGGGCAGCGGCCACGAAGGGGATACGGGTCAGCATATCGTCACCACCCGTAGCACGGACCTGGGGCGCACCTGGTCCCCACCTGTGGCTGTGGAGCCAGCCGACGGCCCGGAGGCCTCCTATGCTGTACTGCTCAAGATTCCTGGCGGCCGCGTCTACTGTTTCTACAACCACAACACGGACAACCTGCGCCAGATTCAGGCCGAGGAGGCGGGGGACTGGGCACCGGGCGGCATTGTGACCCGTGTCGATTCCCAGGGCTACTTTGTCTTCAAGTACAGTGACGACCACGGCCGCTCCTGGTCCAGCCATCGCACAGTTCTGCCCCTGCGCGAGATGGAGATGGATCGGGGCAACATCTACGGGGGACGCATCCGCTTCTTCTGGAACGTGGGCAGACCCTTCCTCCACGACGGCGCAGCCTATGTCTCTGTACACAAAGTGGGCGGTTTCGGCCACGGCTTTTTCATTCGCTCCGAGGGGGTGCTGGCCCGCAGCGCCAATCTACTCACGGAATCGGACCCAGCCAAAGTGATCTGGGAGACCCTGCCCGACGGTGAAATCGGCCTGCGTACACCTGCGGGCGGTGGCCCCATCGCCGAAGAGCAGAGCTACAGCGTGCTCAGCGATGGCTCTTTCTACTGTGTCTATCGCAGCATCAACGGTCACCCGGTCTACGCCTACAGCCGGGATCAGGGCCGCACCTGGAGCGAACCCCAGTACAAGTGCTACGCGGATGGCCGACTGATGAAGCACCCCCGGGCGGCCAACTTCGCTTGGCGCTGTGAGAACGGCCACTTTCTCTACTGGTTCCACAACCACGGTGGCCGCTGGTACGAAGACCGCAATCCGGTTTGGCTGAGTGGCGGTGTGGAAGTCGATTCGCCGGAGGGGAAGATCATCCAGTGGTCCCAGCCGGAGATCGTGCTCTACGACGATGACCCCTACATCCGCATGAGCTACCCGGACCTGGTGGAAGCGGAGGGTCGTTATTTCCTCACCGAAACCCAGAAGGATTTGGCACGGGTACATGAGGTAGACCCTTCGCTGCTGGCCAGTCTGTGGGGCCAGTTTGACCGAACCGAGCGAGCAACAGAGGGATTGATTCTGGACTTGCCGGTCACAGGCCAGGTGGTGCCGGCTCGGATTGAGGCCCCTACCTTACCCGCCTTCTCCCGCCGCAGTTCGACACGGGCAGACCACGGCACCGAAGACCTGCGCAATGGTTTCAGCCTGGACATGTGGCTGCATTTTGACAATCTGGCAGCCGGTCAGACGGTCT
>JAHEML010000249.1 GCA_024643705.1 Caldilineaceae bacterium
GCGATAGGTGAGAGTATTGCGGTGGATATGCAGCCGCGCGGCTGTCTGGCTTAGATTGCCGTGGCAATAGAAAAAGGCATCCAGCGTCTCCACCAATTCGGCGTTACGGTTTTCGTCATGTTCGATCAGCGGGCGGATTGTTTTGCGAAAGAAGCGAGCCGCCTCTGGATTGCTGGACAGCGCGGTGAGTAGCTGGTAGAGGCCCAGGTCTCCAAAGTAGGTGACTGGCGATGCCTGCCAGGATTTGCCCACATGCCAGCTTTCTCTGGCCTGCTGCAAGCTGCGCAACCATTCGCCGGGGCTGACGGCTGGCCGCCCAATGCCGATTACAATCTGGGCTTTGGGTGCTGTCGCCAAGAGTAGCTCGACAAATTCCCCGGCCTCATTTTTGAAAGAGCGGCCACTTTTTTGATCGTCTCTGGGCCAAAATAGAACTACTCCTTCGCTCCGTCGGCTAATCGGAATGGTTTCGTTGCGGCCGTTGATAAACTGGTTCAATATAGCGTGCCACTCGGGTGACCCCTGCACATCGACCAGCCAAGCTGTATGAGGGCGCTTTAGATCATAGCCCAACGATTCGGCCCGTTGGATCCAGGCTTGCTCGTCTGCCACCTCGTTTGCCAACAGATCGTCGATAAAGGCCGCCTGCATTCGTTCCTGAACTTCTCCAACCGCATTTTGCCGGCTCCATTCCAGGGCTGCTGCGTTGGTCCCCTGCCGGGCCACCAATACCTCCACAACTGTCGGCTCGCCTACGCTTTGCTCCTCGCCACGCAACAACAACAGATAACCTTGAAGCCGATCCCCCACGATGATGACGCTGACAACCGCCTCGCCGTAAATCTGGTTGTCACCCGACATCCGCACCGTTCCCACTGCTCGGCTCAATGTATCTGGTTTTTGAGATGCGGCCCAAGTTCGTAGTGCAGTTGGATTGGGGATGCTCCCAAGGACGCGCTGGCGGTGGCGCTCGGGTAGATGCTCCAATCCGGCCACTGTGGATATCTGGCCATCGTCGCGCAGGAAGATGATCGGTTGCTGGGCAAAGGTATTCAGCCGTTGGGCAATTTTCGTCATACCACCCCCGGCCAGCTCGATCTGCGTCAACTCGCGTTGCAGATCCGCTGCTCGTGCGGTGATGTATCCCTCCCGGTCGACAATCAGGCGAATGACTGTACGTTCGATTTCAAGCAGAGAGATATCATCCGGCAACTGAAACAGGGGCATCCCTTCTTGCTGGGCCGTAGCTACTGCTTTTTCTGTAATAGGGCCGCGCACAGCAATGGCCGACACCCGTGCCTGTCGCAGACTCTGCACCACCCGTTCCAAGCCCATGCGCGAATCCAATTGACGCAGATCGTCCATATCGATCAACGCCAATTCGTTTCCATCTAAGTTGGGGAAGGCAGGAGGGCTGGGGCGCAGGCTGCACGCCCAACTAACCGGACGACGCAGGTGTTCTCCGCCGGCAAGAATTTGGGTTTCTTGGGGCAGAGAAAGACGATAGACATCTTCCAGTGTCGCTGAATCGCGAAACATAGGGGCTATTCCCAATCAAGAACATCAAAACGTGAAACGCGAGAGCAACAGGTGGTCTCACGTTTCACGTTTGTAGGAAAATGACTCCGGTTGAAGCTGTTCCGGCTGGCGTCGACTGGACTACTTGGACCAAGCCGAGAGTGCTGCGCCCACTGTGCCACCCCAACACGCAAAGAAGAGCACACCCGCGGTTTTGAGCCAACTGGATGGGTCTTGGCCGGCCACAGCACTGACAACAACCAAACCGATGAGCAGCCCCAGGATGCTCGCGATCCAGAGTTTGCCCATCGAGTGGTTGGGCGACATGGCCCCCACTACAATCGGCCAAACCAGTAGAGTCGAGAGCAGACCGACCACCGCGACCAATATCCCGAAGATTTCGCCAGGCAGAAAGATAGCAGCCACAAACAAGATGAAGCCAATGATGCCAGCGATCACGGGGCGCCAATTGCTGCCGAAACTGCCCCGAGCCAGGTCATGGCCAATGATGGGTGCTGCACCAATCAACAGGCCCAGCAAAGCAGGAACAACTGGCATTCCAGACGTATAGACCATGACAGCAGCCACAACCGCAGTGGCAATGGCTGCGGCCAGGGATGAAATCCACAGATTACTACTCGACTTTGACGTACTCATTGCGGTTAGAGGAATCACTTTGTCTCTCCTCGCCCGGATGGGCTGCTTGGGAAATTGATTGGATCGTTCAATCGGCGATCATATAGAAATCTTTTGGCGGCTACTCTTGGTTCACGTTCAGGCCAGCGAACCCTGTTGCCTGAACGCTTTTCACAAACAGATACTGTTGGCTATTCATCGTCGGGCAGTGTATCCCACTCGTTCAGCGTCCAACCCCCGACGCTCAAATAGAGCTTCGGTTCGTGGTTCTGGCTGAGAACCAACACCATTTCATCTTCGTCCGTGGCGGCAATCTCGTCCAACCAAACGCCTTTGTCTGTCAATTCTGCCACTATTGTACCAATCCGATCCAACCCTTGCAAGGGATCACCATCCTGATCTTCAAAGAAGAGAACCCCATACAATTCAAAGTAGACATTGTTTTCCAAATAGAGGTCCAGATCGAAGACCTGGCGTTCGTCTGCTTCGGGCAGATTTTCCTCCTCGTCGGCCAGTGATTCTTCCCACAGGGCCAGGCCGACCACCTTTTCGCCTATCACTTCTTCTTCCAACTGCTCAAAGATCTCATCGGTCAGCCGGGTGTTCATTTCGAAGCCTTCGCCATCGTCCTCAGGCTCCAAACCGTTCTCGTGCATGGGGTTCTCCGTTTCAGGTTGATTTGTTGTGCTCGCGTTGGGGGCCGACAACAATCATGCGCGTGGGGATGGTTGTTGGCTCCTCATATAGCTGCCCGCCTGCCCAAAAATGGCTGAACCGCATAGGCAGTCCTTGATCGATAAACAGGTTGGGGCCATTCATTACGTGAAAATGTAGATGGGGGCCGGGGGAATTGCCGCTGTTGCCCACACGGCCTATCAGCGCACCCCGTCGCACCATCTCGCCTTCGTTCACAGCCAGACTCAACTGCTGCAAATGGCCGTAGTAGCTGAATTCCCCATTGGCATGGCTGATGGCGACCGCATTACCCAAAATGCGTCGCATGTCCCCCCGCAGGATGGCTTGATCCGGCACTGCACCCGGCAACATGTCGGGCATGTCGAAGGTGGCGTAGGCCACTTTGCCCCCAGCCGTGGCGTAGACTGGCTGATCCCAGCTAAAATGATCGGTGAGGGAGCGTCCAGCGCCTTCGTAGGTCTGGTTGTTTGGCCCCAGTTTCACAAAGTCTACCGCATAGGGCTGACTGTGGACTTCTGATTTGTGATAATCGCTCCAATCTCCGGCCTGGATAGCCCACCACGTGCCTTCCAGCGGAAAGTGGAGATCCGTCAGCTGGCGGTGTACCACAACTGGGATAGGCAAAAGGGTCTGGATTATTGGGCCACCGTCCACAGGTTGGGCCATGGCTGTCACATCCAAATGGGAGAGGTGCTCGTAGCCGTGGAGCAGAAATTGCAGGCTACGCAGTGCCAGCCCTGTACCGGCTGCAATGGTCAAATCTTCCTCGCCCGTGCGCTGGGAAATAATGCGGGCAGGCCAGCGCTGTTCAAAAAGCAACTGATGACCGTTGTAGCCTTGAAAGACCAGCCCTTTGATCATCATGTCACCATTTTTGGCTGTCATGCCCAAATCCAGGGCGATCTCCTGCACCGGGCCGATGTTGGGAAAGGGCAACTTGTCATAGAGCGCAGCCACCAGCAGGCTGGGTCGGCTCTCCAGTTCCAGCCGGACGTCTGCTGCGTTTGTTGTCTCGTTGCTTGCAGATACGTTGCTTGTAGATACGTTGCTTGTAGATACGGTAGTCAACTCAGCGTCCCTGTTTGATCTGATGGAGCAGGCGTGGCCGGTCTGCCAAAAATGCATCGACCTGCGTCTGCTGTGCGCCCCTGGTGTGGCGCTCTTTGGGGTGTTCGCCACCCGGTTTCTCGCCAAAGAGCGCCAATAGATCGGATGCTTCGCTGGGGGCCAGCCGAAAATAGCTCTCTTCGGTTTCCAGGCTGTCCAATCGCACCCAGCGGTCAACCCAATCGTTCAGATAATATGTGTGGCAGAGACGGCAGCGCCAAACACTCACAGTCCGTGTGTCGTCGCTCTCGGTGGCAAAGGTGAGCGCACCCAGATTGGCAATCCGCCCGGAGCAGGCCAGGCAGCGTTCGGTGCCTGCCCCCACGCCGCTGCGTTCGGTAAATTGTTCGTCAAATTGCCCAGTAAATTGCCCAGTAGATTGCCCCCCGCGCTCGGCTGCTTGTCTGGGCTTTGGCTCTCCTGTCAGCCGTCTCTTCAGCGTGGCCCACCAGCCTGGTGCAGAAACCTCCGCCGGGACCGAGTCAGATTCGACAGCCAACGGGGCCGCTGTCTGTGTCTGTCTGCCCTCGTGCCAGTGGAGACACTCCAGGGCCAGCGCGGATTGCGTAACCTTATTCGGGTTGATGGCGTTTGCCGGATTGCTCTGCCAACTACACAAGCCGAATGGGATGCCATCGGTGCTGGCCGCGTTGCCCAATGGTTGCCAATGCTGGCATGTTCCACAAACAGAAGGCTGATGCCCCCCTGCCGCCAGCTCTGCCAGAAGCGCAAACACAGGCTTGTGGTCATTTTCTCCCGGCTGGCGCAGAAGTTGCTTGTTTTGTCCATTTTCCAGCAAGTAGACTTCCGCGTCGCCCTGGTCGCCCGGCCACAAAACCCTTGCCCAGCCAGTCGCGCCAGATTCGCCCTGGGTGTGTCGCCAGCGGATCAGATTGGTCTGGGCTGTGCGGCTACCCGGATGGATGCCGGACATTGTTTTTATGTTAAAAAGGTGAAACGGATTCTCATCTGTCATGGTGTCAGCCTTGTACTCTATTTTACACCATTGACAGTCAGGGGGAAAAGAGGGAAGAGGAAAAGTGTCAGCGGCCCCGCCAGTCCATTTTGCGGTTGACCAGCCAGAAACTTGCACCGATCACGCCGACCATCACGCCTACATCGAGCAGCAAGCGCGCTGTCACCGGGCCGAGAAGAACCTGGCGCAGGGCCGAGGCCGCATAGGTGGCGGGGCTGGCATAGCCCAGGGTGACGAGCCAGGCGGGCAGCCTCTCCGGCGGGATAAGAACGGGACCCATGGCCAGCATAGTGATCACCAACAGCCTGTCAATGGACATGGCTTCTTCTGGTGTGCGGAAGCTGACGCCGATCAGTGCGCCCAGCCCGGCCAAGGGCAGCGCACAGAGCGGAATCACCAGGATCGCCAGGAGGTGAACGTGGAGATCGATCCTCAGAATCCACGCGCCACCCAGCAGCGAGACAATGAGCGAGGGTAAAAAGAGGAGAAAGAAGGCAGCGGAAGCGGCTGTCACCAGCAAAGGTTTGCGGATGGGCAAGGTGGCGAAATAATCGAGACTGCCCGCCATTTTCATAAAGGCAAAGTGGCTCGCCAGCTTGCCCTGATGTTCAAAGAGCAGCCCCATCACCAAATTGCCGGTGAGAACATAGGCCAGCGCGCTCGCGCCCAAGTCTCTGGCAAATGCGCCCAACAGAAGCATCCCAAACAGAGGCAACACCATCCCCGTTAGCACCAGGTTACGCCAGCCCCAGCGCCAGTTGGAGAGTTCGATAAGGAAAAGATCGTACCACTGGATGTAGATGGGATGGGGTTTCATCGACGCAATACTTCCTCTTTCCCATTTGTGTACGAAAGATACAAATCTTCCAACGTGGCCGAATAGAGCCGAAAGTCGTCCACGCCCTCCAGGCTGGACAGGGCAGAATCCACATGCTCCCGTTCCAGATAGACCAGCCAGCGACCGGGCGCAAGCTCTCTGGGCGCGAATCCATTTGGCAGCACCGGTGGTCGCTCTGGCGGGAAGAAGAGTTCCAACCGCAGTTGGCGGTCGATCTGCTGCTTGAGCGCTTGGGGCGTGCCCAGGGCCAGCAGCCGTCCATCGCCCAAAATGCCCACCCGCTGGATGATTTTCTCGGCTTCGAGCGCGTCGTGGGTGATGAAGATGATGGTGGTTCCCCGTTCACGGTTTTCGGCCCGCAGGGTTTCCCACACTTGGCGGCGACGCTGGGGTGCAAGCTCATTGGT
>JAHEML010000250.1 GCA_024643705.1 Caldilineaceae bacterium
CGGATCGATATTTTGTCGTTGTTCGACTTTATGCAGTCGAATAAGACACTGGGGCCTGCGCGTGAGAAGGACATGGAAACGTTTGCCAGAATGTACAACGGTCCAGGTTATGTCGATTTTTACGCTGCTCTGATTCGTAAACGGATGGAACTCTTTCGTGAGATGCGTGGGGATGATCTGTCAGCAGCGCCCGCACCTGTGCCTGCCCCTGTGCCAACAGCCCGGCCCATCACACCAACCACCGGGCTGGACATCCAACTGACGAAGCCATTTGATGGGGAGTATCCGATGACCCAGTCTTTTGGCGAAAACCCAGGGTACTACGCCCAATTCACCTTCGACGATGTGCCACTGCGGGGCTACAACGGTCTCGATTTTGGGTTGCCGTTCGGCACATCTGTCAAAGCAACCGACGATGGGGTTGTGGATCGGGTGGATTTCACGGCAGCCTTCGGGAATTACGTTCTGATCGAGCATGGTTGGGGGCAATCGTTGTACGGCACATTGGACAGGGCGACAGTCTCTGTGGGGGAGGATGTTCGTCGCGGCCAGGAGATCGGCATATCCGGCAACAGTGATAATTCAAGCGGGCCACATCTCGGTTTCTATATTCGGATTCATCCCTATGACCGAGCCGACGGGTGGGGAGGGTTTAGCGATCCGTTGCGTTTCCTTGGGGAATAGGGCCAACCGGACTGTTCCCGTCAATTCCCGGCAGGCATGTTGCCACAGGTACATGCAAAGAGGACAAATGCCCCGTATCAATCGTTTGGCTATTGATGTTGAACAAGTCGAGAGGGTGCGAATCAACCGCAGAGCATTCTTGCGTGTCTTTTCCCACATTGCGTTTGCCGGCGTCTTGAGTAGTTGTGGCGCAAGTAGCCCAGAGACTCCCCCAGCCCAATCCACCCCTCTGCTCCCAACGCCCACGAGCAGTCCCCCCACTGCGACGCCCCAGCCTCCGGCCACCAATACGCCCCAGATCGCCAAAATAGTCACACCCACGGCCACCAGCCCCAGCATGCTGTACACCAGTTCCGAATCCCACGTGATCACAGACTTGTGCATTCGGGACGGTGCCTGTGCCGAGGTTTGCCCGGTGGAGTGCATCATTCCAGGCTGCCCCGAATCCGGGTGGCCCTGGTATTATGTCGACCCGGATACCTGTATCAATTGCGGGGCCTGCGTACCCGAATGCCCGGTCGAGGCTGCCATGCCTGGGCTGGATGTTCCCCTGGAGAGCCAAAGATACGTCATCGAGAAGAATGCCACATTCTTCTCGGACGGCCCCGGTTATGCCGCGCTGGATACGTGCGCCTAGGTGGCGGGTTGGGACGTGTACGGTTGAGGCAAGCGACGACGCCAGCCAACAAAAACCGTGAGATCGCTGGACGATCTCACGTTTCCCATTTCATGTCTTCTTCCCCATTCCTCAACTCACATCCCCATGACCCCGCCAGAAGCGCGCCACCCGCTCCTGCAACGCGGGATAGCCGCTCAATTCCGGATCGGATGCGAATAGCTGCTGGGCGGCCTGTTGGGCTAGGGCCAGAGTAGCCGTGTCGCTGAGCATCGCCATCTTCAAATCGGGCAGACCACTCTGGCGCGTGCCCAGGAAATCGCCGGGGCCGCGCAGTTCCAGGTCCTTCTCCGCAATCGCAAAGCCGTCTGTGGTGGCGACCAGCGCGTCCAGCCGCTCCACCGCCGCGGGGTTGTCCGCCCGGCTGATCAGCGCGCAATGGCTCTCGTGGCTGCCCCGCCCCACCCGTCCCCGGAACTGGTGCAGTTGGGCCAGGCCAAAGCGCTCCGCATCCTCAATCAGCATCACTGTGGCGTTGGGCACGTCGATGCCCACCTCCACCACACTCGTACTCACCAGCACATCCAACTCGCCATCGCCAAAGGCCCGCATCACCGCGTCTTTGTCGCCGCCGTTCAGCCGCCCATGCAGCAGCCCCAAACGCAGATCGGGGAAGACCTGGGCTTGCAGCCGGGCGTGCTCGTCCACCGCCGCACCCACATCCAGCTTGTCGCTCTCCTCCACCAGGGGATAAATAATGTACGCCTGTCGCCCCTCGCCCACCCGTCGCTGCAAAAAGGCATAGAGCCGCTCGCGTTCGCCGGGCGTAAAGCGCTTGGTCACAATCGGCGTGCGCCCCGGCGGCAATTCGTCGATGACACTCACGTCCAAATCCCCGTAAACCGTCAACGCCAGGCTGCGGGGGATGGGTGTCGCGCTCATCACCAGCATATGGCTGACCAGATTTTGGCTTTCTTCCTCCGGCGATTTGTCCCGCAGCGCGCCCCGTTGCTCCACCCCAAAACGGTGCTGCTCGTCCACCACCACAAAGGCCAGATTGTGGAAGGCTACCCCCTCCTGGATCAGCGCGGTCGTGCCCACGGCCACATCCACCGATCCGTCGGCCAACCCCGCCAGCACAGCCTCCCGCTCGCCGCCCGTCACCCGCCCCGTGAGCAGGGCCACCTGCAAGGGCGTACCGTCGGGCCGGGTGAGATTGCCTAAAAGTGCGCTCAACCCCCGGAAATGCTGTTCGGCCAAAATTTGGGTGGGGGCCAGCAGGGCAGACTGTGCGCCATTGGCCGCGGCAATCACCATTGCGCCCGCGGCCACCGCGGTCTTGCCGCTGCCCACATCCCCCTGCACCAGACGGCTCATGGGCACGGTGCGCGCCAAATCCCGCTGCACTTCGCCCAGCACCCGCTGCTGTGCGCCGGTGAGGGTAAAAGGCAGCGCATGGGTAAAGCGCTCGATCAGGGCTGCATCGCTGGGCAGCGCGGGGGCAGTGGCCTGTTGCAGCAGATGGCGGCGCTGTTGTACACCCAACTGAATGTAGAAAAACTCGTCAAAAGTCAGCCGCTTGCGGGCCGCATCCAACTGCTCCGGGCTTTCCGGCTGGTGAATCTGCTTCAGCGCATTGGGCAGGTTTGTCAGTCCAAATTGGCGGCGAATCTCCTCCGGCACAGGGTCGCCCACCGCGGCCAGTCCCTCTTGCAGCGCCCCATCCACCAGATCGGCCACCGTCTTGCTGGTCAGCCCCTCGGTCAGTCGATACACGGGCAGAATCGGCCCATTGACAATCTCACTGTTTGCCATCGGCTCAAAGACTGGGCTTTCCAGAGTTTTGTAGCCCATATGCAGGCCCACCTTGCCGCTAAAGCGGTAACTCTGGCCCGTCTCCAATTTGGCGGCTGCCCATTTATTCCACCAGGTCGCGCGCAGGGTGCCTGTGCCGTCGTTGAGCACTGCCTGCACCATCTCCCGGTTCATACCCAGCTTGCGGTTTTCCAGCTTCCACAAGTTGGCCGCCACAGTCACCTGCTCGCCGGGCTGCATCTCGGCAATCGAGCGCAGACGGCTAAAGTCGTCGTAGCGGCTGGGCAGATGCCAGATCAGGTCCCAGACCGTTTCCACACCCAGTCGGGCCAACTGTTCGGCGCGGGCTGGGCCAACCCCCCGCACATTGGTAACAGATGCGTCCAGCTTTTCTGCTGGGTTGGAAGGCGTGGTGCTGGCCGCGTTTTCGGCCCGATTGCGCCGCGGGGTTGTTTCGGGTGTCGGCCCAGCCGGAGAGATAGCCGCTTCGGGCAAGATCGCTGGACGGGCAGGACGTGTGGTTTGGCTGCTCGCCACTTGATCGATCTCTGCCAGTGTTGGGTCAGATGCGGCTGCGGGCGGGTTGTCCAGCAGAGCCAAGATTCCCTGGGCGATCTGCGGCCTCTCTGCGGCCCCGGAATTAGCATAGCGAAGCAGACGGCTGCCCACTTCTTTCACCAGTGCGCGCCCAATGCCTTCGGCCAGAGCATCGTCCGACCAGCGCTCTTGCAGCGCGGCCATCCCGCCCACCACCGAGCGATCCCGCCAGCCGGTCTTCTCTTCCAGTGCAAAAATGTTGCGTAGCCGAGTGAGCGCATTGGTTGCTGTTGGGTTTGTTGTCATTAAACAAGTCCTTCGTAGGCGACGACGCCCATAACATTGGGTCCGAGATGAGCCGCCAGACTGGGCGGATAGCGCAGAATGCGCACGGGCACGTGGGGCAGCCCCTCTTTCATCCGTTCCACAAAATCGGCCTGGGTCTGCTCGTAGCGGTGCTGGACAACACCCACTTCCTCCAGGCTGGAGAATTCCACAGTAAAGTTGTAGAGCTTCTCCACCACATCCTCCCGGCTCTGCACCTTTTCCAAAGGAATCAGCTTGCCATCTTCCATGGTGATCATCGCTTTGATGCCCAGCATTGTGCCCAACACACTCTGGGCCGAGCCGAGCTTGGCGCTGCGCTCCAGGTAGTGCAAAGTTTCGGAAAAAAATGTCACATACATGTGGGGGATGGCCCCGTTGATCAGCCGTGCAATTTCGATCAGGTCGGCACCGTCGTGGGCGGCTTTGGCGGCCATCTCCACCAGCACAGCCAGCCCCATGGAGGTTGTCATGCTGTCGATGACCCGAATGCCATAGCGCCCCATCATCATCTCGGCGGCCTTGCGCGATTGGGCCCACATGGGGCTGAGTTCGCTGCTCATGTGGATGGCGACCACCTGGTCGGCCTCGCGGCCTACTTTCTGGTAGCAGTCCAGCACTCGGTTAATATTGGGGGCTTCGACTTCGGGCAGGAGCGCCCGTCCACCCACTTGGCTTTCGCGCAGAACTTGAAAGAAACGCTCGACGGAAAATTCATCGGTCTCTTCGTAGCGCTCTCGGCCTACCCGCAACACCTGGGGGATGACCTCGATTGAATAGGTTTCTACAATTTTGGCAGACAAGGCTGCGTTGCTATCGGTGATAATGCGAACTTTTCCCACAGGACAAACTCCAAACAGTTGAATTTGTTAAGGATGAAACTCTACAATCTACTTTCTCTGTACCTCTGCCACCCACCTTCGATGGCATACTTTTGCACAGGAGAACCGTACTCATTTTGACAGTTATAAACGCTTGTGGTACTCTCAAACAGTTATTGTGTCGAGGCGGATTGGACGCTTTTCTCCCACTCAATCGACAAATAACCTTTCAACCAGAGTGTAACCAGTGGCGGGAACGACCGCACACGCGACAATAAGGGAGTGAAACAATCATGGCAAAGTGTCAACAGTGTGGCAAAGGTCCCCAATTTGGCAACAACCGGCCCTGGTCCAAAAAAGCCACCCGCCACAAATGGGATGTCAACATCCAAAAAGTGAAAGTGACCGAAGGCGGCACCACCAAATCCAAACGGCTGTGTGCATCCTGCATCAAGAGCCTGGCAAAGGCCTAACTCACTTTCGCCGCTGCTCAACCCAAAAGCAGAATCAAAACGTCGATCCTCACGGGTCGACGTTTTTGTATTCGGGTTGAACCACAGCTTCATGAAACGCGGATGACGCGGATATGGCTGATTGACGCGGGTTTTATCCGCGTTCATCCCCAATTTCAGCGCCATCCGCGTTCTGTTTTCTTCCATTCTCGTCTCCCGTTTCTGCTCTATCACGCGGCCATCCTCTTGGCGGCCTGGCGTAATTGACCACACCCTGCGTTGATTTCGATGCCCCGGCGCAGACGCACAGTGGCAGCCACGCCCCCCTCGCGCAGAATCTCGACAAAGCGCAGGGTGTCGGCATCGCTGGTGGGCTGAAAGGGGCTGTCGGGGATCGGGTTGAGCGGGATAACGTTGACATGACAAAGCAGCGGATTGAGCTTCGCTGCCAACTCTGCGGCCAGTGCTGGGCTATCGTTGATACCTTTCATCAGAGCGTATTCAAAGGTGACCCGACGGTGGGTTTTGTCGATGTAGCGCTGCACCGCAGCCAACAGATCGTCAACCGGGTAACGGCTGTTGATAGGCACCAGGGATGTGCGTAGCTCGTCGTTGGGCGCGTGCAGGCTCACGGCCAAGGCAATCTGAATCCCTTCGTCGGCCATGCGGTCGATCATGGGGATCAGCCCCACGGTGCTGAGGGTGATGTGGCGTGCGCCCAGGCCAAAAGCGTTTGCGTCGGTGAGCAGACGCAAGGCCACCCAGACATTGCGATAGTTGTGCATGGGTTCGCCCATCCCCATCAGCACGACATTCGTCACCGCTGTGGGGCGTTCCACAACCATGGCCGGTTCGGCATCGGCTTTTGCCAGATAGCGGGCGCAGTAGAGAACTTGGGCCACAATTTCTCCTGCTGTCAGGTTGCGGGC
>JAHEML010000251.1 GCA_024643705.1 Caldilineaceae bacterium
CCCGCCATTCGTAATAGATGCTCAAAATTGCGTCCAGCGCGGCGGAACGGCTATGCAGCAGGCGCATGGTGTAGCGTTCGCCCATGGCCTGCATCACCGGCAACTCGTCAAAGAGATCGCCGATCACGTCTTGGTAGGCCATGGATGCGGGGCTTTCGCCGTTGAATTCGATGAAGTTGAGGGTGCGGCTGCCGTCCGGGTTGCGGGCGTAGAAGCTGTCCAGCCGGGCCGTGGGGATGGGGGTGCGGTAACCGTGCTCCACATTCACCAGATAGTCCTCGTCCGGGGTCAGGCGGGCTTGTTTGCGTAGTTCCGGGTCGTCCATCATCAGCCGCCCCAGCCGGTCGAAGGCGCGCAACACAATTGTTGTGCGCGCTTTTAGGTCTGCCCACTCGCCCGGTGTGTACATCAACGGGCGCAGAACCGTGCAAAGGGGCCGCCCGCCGAAGAGCAGGTTGCGCTGATGCAGGCCAGGCACGAGCGCGTCCCAACTGTCTTGGGCCACGCCGGGGCGCTGGAGGATGTCGTGGTAGTGGTGGATGATGGAGAGGGAGTCGTTCATGTGTTGGTTTCCAGAGAAAAGCAATGAAAGGCAAAAGGCAAAAAGGAAAGGCAAAAGTCGGGATCGGTTATGTTGTGTTCTTTTTCTGTTTGGCGGTGATAACGGCTTTGGACAGGATTGCTCGCAATTGCTTGCCTTCGTCAATCAGATCGGCTAGGCGTGACGAAGGGAGAAGTTCGGCTCGCTCCAAAAGACTCAGCCAGTAGACGGATTCACGCAATTCCTTCAGCCCGATTTGCAATTTGTGGACAAAATCGGCAGTGGATTCCGCCCCTTGCGCCTCCTGATAGTGAGCGCCGGGACTCGTTCCACTCCACAGCAACTGATCCCCAATCCGTCGACCTGCCAAGCTTTTTGGCAACGCCTCGACAACTTTGATGATGCGGACAGCATAGGTCAGCAATCGTTCGTCCAGGTCGCGTTCCGCCACTTTTGCCTTCCGCCGGTCTTCTGGCGCTTCTTTCTGCCTTTTGCCTTCTACAAAAAGTCCGCCCAGCCTATGCGCTCTTTTTGCGCTGGCGGGTTGATGGCCCGGTCAATCGCCAGATCGGCCATCGCTTTCACCACCCAGTCAAAATAATGGGGTGTCAGGCTGTTGATGTCCATATCCGGCGCGGGATTGGTAAAGTCGATGGCGTAGGGGATGCCGTCGCGCACCGCGAATTCGATGCTGTTCATGTCGTAGCCCAGGGCACGGTTCAGGGTGCGGGCATCCTGGATGATCCGTTCCCGCAGTTCCGGCGAGAGGTAGTCGTCGTTCACGTGATATTTGCGCTCGCCGGGGTCGTACTGGATGGGCTGGATGTTCTCCTGACCGATGCAGACGCAACGCACAAATTTGTCCCAGTCGATAAATTCCTGGAGCATCATGCAGAGAGTGCCGGTCTGGTTGTAATGGTGGATCAGTTCCTCCTGGGAGTGGACCACATACACGTGCTTCCAGCCGCCGCCCCAGGCATCCTTCAAAATGGCGGGCATTCCGATGTACTCGACGATCCCTTGCCAGTCCATGGGGTAAGTCAGGTTGCGCAGGCTCTCGCTGATAACGCCTTCGATGTAGCTGTTAGAGGGCAAGGCCATGGTTTTGGGAATGGCAACACCCAGCTTTTCGGCCAGGGATGTGCCAAAAAACTTGTCGTCCGCGCTCCACCAGAAAGGGTTGTTGATCAGATACGCTCCCTGCAACATCGCGTTCTTCAAATAGGTGCGATAGTAGGGGATCTCGTGGCTGATGCGGTCGATGATCACAGCATAGTCGCAGGCTTCGTTGGCCCGTGTGCCGCCCAGTTTCACATACTCGGCGATCACGCCTGCGTCTCGCTTGTTCACTTCTTCAATAAAGGCAGGCGGCCAGCTCCACTCTCGCCCCACTACCAGTCCGATCTTTTTGGGTTCGCTCATTGGATGATTGCTCCTTTAATTATGAATGCGTATTGAGTATTGCGTAAGCAGTGCCAATATTTCTGCAGTTGGACAACGACTGTCGGGCCAAGTTTTCGCCGGACTTCACGTTTTACGCATCACGTTCCGCAACATCTCCACCGCCACCTCAACTGTTATTACTTACGCAGCACGCACTACTTTCACGCCCCGCCAATATACATCTGCACCATCTGCCGCCAATAGGGCCAATCGTGCGACCAGCCCTCCCATTCCCGCAGGGCGTTGCCGATACCCTTCTCCCACAGCAGACCACTCAAGCGCCGGTTCTCGTCAATGTTCGGGTCTTCCCGGCCCAGGGCCAAAATGATGTCCAACCCCTGCAAGCGGCCAATGTGGCCGGGATCGGCAAGATTTGGCACATAGTGCATGGGGGTGTTGGCGTAGATATTTTCGTCGTAGTAGCCGTCGAAAAAGCTGGACATATCGTACTTGCCGCTCATTGCCAACACCCGACCAAAGTGATGGGGATGACGAAAAGCGATGTTGAGCGCGTGATACGCGCCAAAGCTCGCTCCCATTGAAATCAGGAATGGGTTGTCATTCATCTGTCGGGTCAGGGGCAGCACCTCGTTGATGACATAGTCCTCGTACTGTATGTGCCGAGTGATGCGGCCCGACGGATGGGCCCATTTGCAGTAGAAGCTTTCCGCGTCCACACTGTCCACGCAGAAAATTTGTAGCCAGCCTTCATCCAAGTGCTTCTGCAGCGCGCCCACCATGCCCCGATCTTCAAATTCGTAGTAGCGGCCCTGGCTGGTGGGGAAGACAATCGCCCGCGCCCCAGCGTGGCCGAAGACCAGCAACTCCATCTCCCGGTTGAGCCGGGGACTATGCCAACTGTGATATTCTCTGTTCATTTCTGTCCAATCTCTCAATTGAGTACGCTGTGCCCGGTGGCAAAACCGCTCTCCGCCCGCACCGGATTTTCTCCATCCACCACCCAATCCCCCACACCGTCTTCATCCACCACCCAGAAACGATAGACCTGCTCGCCCCGTGGAAAGTGAAAAACTCCGTGCCACCAGCCATCTTCTGCCCGTTCCAGATAGAGCCATTCGGGCTGCCAATTGTTAAACGGCCCGATCAGGCTGACCGAGCGGGCGCGGGGTGCATAGATTCCCAAATAGATGGTTCTGTCCGGTTCGCCGATGGGGGCATCAGCACTTACAGAGGAGTCTCCCGCTACTCTAACCGGAATCCCCAATTTGCGCAAACTTTCGCTGGAAATAGCTGTTCCGCTGATGGGTCTACCCACCAGCGCGCCCCCATGACGCCGCTGTGCCAGCGCCACGGCCCGCGTCGGCTGCAACAATCCGTGGCCTCTCTGTTCTTCTGGAAGGTGGCGCAGGGGAAGGCTGCTATCGGTCAACACCTGTTTGAGTTGAGCCGGTGTCAGTGTTGGATTGGCTTCCAACATCTGTGCTGCGGTGGCGGCCACCAGGGGCGCGGCCACGCTCGTGCCATCCACATGCTGGGCGTGGCGATGCACCCATTTGTGGGGATTCATGCGCAAAAGCAGAGCTTCGCGGACCTCGTCGTCGTCGGCTGTGCGGATGGCCGGGGTTAGTTTCACCAGGGTATGCCACTCCCACAGGATAGAGCGGGCTGTGTCGCCTTCGTCATTTTGCAGGGCTTCCCAGGCCCGGCCCAACACCCACAATTCGCGAAAAAGGGGGCTAACCGGCAGAATCGGGCCTGCCAGCCAGACCGCGGGAGCCAAAATTTCGGGTTTGGGAATGTGCCGGGACTCCATGCGTGAGCGGCCCCAACTGTGGTGATAAAGCCCAAGTCGCTCTACTTCGCCGGGATGGTCGGGTCGCCAACGCTGGTTGGCGTCGTCGATGCCGCCAACGGTCAATGCCGACGGGGCCTGGGCGGGGGCCAGAAGTCGCCTCTTCCCCGAGTTGCCCGCGGCTACCACCACCAACACGCCCCGCTGGCTCAAATCTTCCACGGCCAGGCAGAGCGGGTTCTCCTGCCAGGGCTGGGGAAAGTCGCCGCCCACGCTCACATTCACCACGCGTACGCCGTAGCGCTGCCAGTTGTCGTCGCGCAGCAGCCAGCGCAGCCCGCCCAGTATGTCTTCTTCGGGGATGCTGCCGCTGGGCCGCCCCACTTTGATGGGCAGCAGCCCTGCCTGGGACGCATAGCCTCGGTGCTGCCCACCGCTCAGTTGGCCGTTGCCCGCAGCGATCACGGTGGTCATCTGCCCATGCCACGAGTTACCCGCATCGCTCCACAGACTGGGCGCATCCACTCCCACCCCTTCGTGGCCTTCGATCAGGTTGACGTATTGACGGATGCGGTTGGAGCGATCTTCCAGGGCCAGACGCAGACGCATGACATCTGTGCCTACTGCGGCGATATCCAGGTTCGGATCGACGTCTTCGCCCAGGTCTGGGTGGGGGTAGTAGCCGCTGTCCAAAAAGGCGATTGTCACCCCATTGCCCGTATAGCCGGGGTGATGGGGCAACCGTTCAGTCAGCCCAAGCAGGCCATAGTCCAGCGGGTGATAGTAGGGAAAGGTGGTAGGGGGGAAGGTCTGGTTGTTGAGTGGCTGCCGGGAACGGGTGCGGGCATGGCGTTGGGCAAAGGCCAGTGCGCAATCGGGGCAGAGAGCATCGGCGGGCTGCCAGGATGGGAACTCTTGCTGGATCAATCGGCGCACAGGCAATGTCGGGCTGGTCGTCTTTTCCCGAAGGGCCGGATGCACAGGGTCGCCACACAAGGGACAGCGGCTCACTGATTTTCCTCGACCCCATCGCTCGGCCCATCGGCAAACCATTCATCCAGGCCGATGCCGAAGCCCCGCTGGCCGGATTCTGGGTCGCGGAACTCCAAGGTCAGATCGAACTCTTGCCGGTCTACCATTTTGGCTTCTTGGTTGAACCCCACCGATAGCTCAGCGATCATACGGTAGCGTCCGCCCGGGATGGGATCTTTGAGGTGGAAGGTGTTGTTGAGTTTGGTGTCGGTCTGGGCCAGGAGCACCAGGCTGTTGTTCTCGCTGCCGTCTGGGTTGATCAGACGCAGCTCCACGTTGGGCGCGTCGTTGTCCAGTAGGGCTGGCAGCCAGATGCGCACCCATAGCCGGTGCAGGTCGGGGTAGGGGTAGATGAGAATGTGGTCAAAGCGCAGGGTAGCGCTGTCGTCGAACAGGTTGATTTCCATAGTGAAAGTATTGTAGCGGAGGAGGAGCTTGGAGGGCAAAATTTCAGACGCTGGGGGAATGGATACGGCATCTCTCGAATCCGCCTGCTGGCGACTATCCGCGCTGTAAGCGACGGATAGAATCCGTCAGGTTCGAGCGGGCCTGATCTTCGCAGATAGCGTAGAAGTGGGGTGTGGTGTAGATGACGGGACGATCCAGGAACGAGTGCAAAATGGCTATGCGCTTCTCGCTGAAAATAGCGTCGGGAACCCAAGCATACTCCTGGCGGATGGCCTGCTCGTAGGCGGCGAAGCGCTGCGGGCTGCTGCCCAGGATCGCCAGATCGATATCCACCATCCACTGCTCGGCTGGCGACAGGTTGGCGGGCTGGTGGCAAGTGGCGAGAATCAGGGCAACGACTGTTGCTGTCAGCTCGTCTGCCGCGCCGACCTCGGTGAGAAAGGCCGATGCCAGACGCGCGCTTTCGTCCTCGTTGTTGGCCGAGTGGGTATCGTAGATAGCATCGTGAAACCAGAGCGCCAACTCGATTGGCTCTGGGTTGGGGATGTGGGGCGCGGCCGCGTCCAGCTCGGCCAGACAGTGGGCGATGTGGGTGTCGTTGTGGTAACGACGGTCGGCGGCCGTGTATGCCTGCACCAGGGTGTCGAATGTTGCGTGGGCGGATGGCAGGTGCAGGCTCTCCATCAACCGCTGCCAACGTTCAGGGTTCATCTTTAGATCCATTCAGGATAACCCTGCCAAAAATCCTTCGATTGCTTGGGCGACTTCCTGGGGGCGGGTCAAGGTGGGGACATGGCCCGCATCGGGCAGAAGGGTGAGAGTGGCATTGGGCAAGCTATTTGCCAACAGGTGGGCCGCTGCCACCGGGACCAAGGCATCTGCTTCCCCATGGATAACCAGCGTAGGCTGGGTGATGGCGTGAATATGGGGGCGCAGGTCAATATGTGCGGCAGAGGTGTAGAGAGCAATCGCCGCTTCCTGCGAGGCCCGGTC
>JAHEML010000252.1 GCA_024643705.1 Caldilineaceae bacterium
ACACGGGTGTGGGCGCTGCCAGTCGACACACCGAGCGCATCATCCCTCGGATAGAGGGATGTTTGGGTAGCGGAACGGGCAGCAGCCGCAGGCAAAACCGGGCGCAGATCGATATCGAGGAGATCATCATCGGGTGATGGCGACTCTGGTACTTCGGGTTCCGGCACTTCCAAGACAGGCCGGGCGAATGGGGAAACTGTGGGCGGGGCTACGGGTTCGGCTTCTGCTTCCGGGTCGGTGTCCACAGCCGGGGCAGATCGCACCCGGTTGCGCACCAGCCGGGAAATCCTGCCATCCACCACAGCCGAGTAGGCCACCCCAAAGGCATTCACCACTGTCAGGGCAAAGAGGGAGGGGATCGCCAGGTTGAAGGCCACCTCGGCGTAGATGCCTGTCAGCTTGACCAGATAGGCCACCAAATAAATGCCAAAATAGTAATAATTGATGTATCCCCCGGCAAAATGGGGATCGACCGGCGGAAAGGAGGGGCTGCGCAGAATCCCATTGAGAAAGGCGAATTCCATGAATTTCTCGCCACCAAACCAGGGTTGCCAAATGTCCGGGTTCTGTATACGAATCAGCACAAAAAAGAGATAAGCCACGCCAAAAATCGCTTCGCCCACCAGCAACAGAGGCCACATTTCGGCCAAAAACCGCTTGATTTGCGGCCACTGCCACAGAGCCAGCCCCAGCCCTATCAATCCCAGCACGCCCACCACCAGCCAGGCGTGAGCCACACTATTTTGCAGAATGCCAACACTGGCCGCCAACCAGAGCAACCAACCCGCCAGCAGCCATC
Source organism: Caldilineaceae bacterium (assembly GCA_024643705.1). GTDB lineage: Bacteria > Chloroflexota > Anaerolineae > Caldilineales > Caldilineaceae > JACQGT01. The sequence continues at coordinate 800 of JAHEML010000252.1, forward strand.
CCAGCGCCTTGCTGAAGAGATACCCCTTATCTCGCAGACGGCCCAGCAACAAAAACCCAATCGGCCAACAGAGCAGACCAAGCAGGGATAGCGCCAACCACCACCAGCCCACTGCCAGCCAGGAATTCTCGCTGGCAGCCACATTCCAACGATAGTTGTCCACCAGGGGCAGCTCTTCCAGAGGCACTTCCAGGGTGAGCTTGGCCCGTTCTTCCAGGGGTGGCAGGGAGGGCTGCCCGTCGGCGCGTTCTTCACCCCGGATCAAGGCGACGATGGCATTGATCAGCCCCTTTTGCTCGCTGCCTGGGCTGCTGCCCAGACCCACCATCTCGAACAGGGGGCTGAGGGGTGAATCTTTGCCCCGATACCAGGGGATTGCATCTTGCCAGGCATTGCCCAGCAGGGCGTCGAACTCGGCATCGGAGAGGTCCCGCTCTTTTTGAAAGATGGACACCTGGGGATGATCGTAGAGGCTCCAACTCTCGTCTGCGTTGTTATCGGGAAAGCTAAAGCCAAATAACTGGGGCGGCGATGTGACTTCGGCCACGTGGCGGAAACCAAGTTGTTCGCCGAACATCAGATCGTAGTAGCGGGTCGTCATGGGGTAGCGTTCGGGCAATTCGTCCACGCTGCCGTAGATGCGCTTCGAGCTATAGATCACGAAGTCGGCTTCCCGCAGCTTCGCCTTCAAAATCTCATATTTCTCGGCGGTGTCTTCCTCGTAGGGCGACCAGTCGATATTGCGCAGACCCGCGGCATCCATGCGCATCTCCGGTTCGCCGGGGACAGCCTTGGGCAGGGGATCATCCCACAGTTCCCACAAAATCAGGGAGCCACTGGGCGCATTGGTGTAGACCCAGCGGCTGGCTTGCAGCCAGGTATGGGGCTGGTTGTAGACACCATTTACAAAGGCAAGAGACCAGAAAATGCCGCCCAAAAGGGCGCTTGCGCCAACAATCCATCCCACAGTGCGCAAGATGGGGCTGGGCTGCTCGAACGCAGTCAAATGAGGGATGCGCACCTTGCCCGCAAGCCACAGGGTAAACGCTGCGCCAAAAAGGATCACAAAGGGCAGCACGGGACTCATGTAGCGGTTGAACTTTGCCAGGAAAGCGCCGGTGAGACCAAAATAGGGAATCAACCAACTCCACACAATCCACTCACCGCTGCTGGCTTTGCCCAGGGCCAGACGCACAAGCGCCCACAACGTACCTGCCAGCGCAACCAACCCCAGGGGCAGTCCCATCCCCCACACCACCTGCTGCTGGACGAAATAGAGGTAGGGGGTGGTGTTGCGGTATTGGCGGGTGAAGGGAAAGTCGGCCAGCCCCCGCACCATCGCACCCTGTTCCACCAGGGTGGCCTGAATGAAATTCTGCCAATCCAGCACCGCATACGGGCTGGTGACAGCAAAGGTCACCGCCGCCAGCAGCAACGCCACAGCCGCACCGACAATCATCCGCCCCGCCCCGCTGGGTCTCTCTTCAGCAACCCGAACAGCGGGTGGTCGGCTCGCCTGCCAAATCACTGCCAGAGCAGCGATCACAGGCGCGGCCAGAATGGGCAGGGCGCTGAATTTGGATGAGATTGCCAGCCCCGCACCCAAACCAGCCAACAGTACACCCCGCCACGAGCGATCCTGCACCATCAACACAGCTCCGAAGAGAGCCAGCACGGTGAAGGTAGTGCTGGCCGGGTCCATGGCGAAAAAGTGGCTGAGCTGGATAGCCTGGGCTGTAAACGCATAAAGTGCAGCGCTCAGTAGCCCGGTCCACTGACCGAAGAGACGCCGACCAAGCAAAAAGAGCAGGAAAATTGTCAGCGTATCCAACAAGCCCATCAGCAGCCGCCCGGCAATGGCAATTTCGCAGCCGCTATTGGCAATCCGCATCTGATCGACAATTCGTTGGGAGAGGGGCAGGGTTTCGGCTGCTGGAGCCAATGCGTGAAGAACTTCGCCGGTGGCAACGCCTAAGTAGAGGGGAAAATGGCCGTAGGTAAAACTTCGTCGCCGTTGTTCGTTGCGATCCCACAGGGGATTGAGTGGGCTGCGTTGGGGATCGACAAACTCGTCCCAATCGGCGGGCCAGCCCATAGAAGAAGCGTAGAAACAGGCAGTGCTGCGCTCGTCCGGATGGCTGGGCGTGCCTTCATCAAAGCGCACGTTCCAAGTGCGCGCAGTGAGGCCAGCCAGCAGAATCAGGCCAAGCAGAAGATAGGTGAACGATGAGGTACGATCGGATTGGATCATGGATTCATCACATATAGAAAGCAACGGCTGCCGGTTGGAAATCGACCACGATCATGCTCTGATTTCCAACCGGCAGCCGCTACTCTCGCTCTTTCTATTTTGGTTCCACTGGCCAATTGGGAACCACCCATGTAATCTGATAGGTGGGGGGCGGCGGCCACAACAAGTAGACGTCCACCCATCTGCGCCAGAGAACCAGATTGCTGTCATCATAGCCCAGGTCGATCCGCTTGGAACGAATAGCCGACCCCGTGTCCAGGGCATCGCCCATGCCGTACCCTGGCACATACACCTGGGAACGCAGAGGGATCAGCGTGGGATCGACGGCCACAATGCCAAAACGCATGGTATCGCCTGTACGGGTTTTCCCATACCAGGGAACATCAGGAGACACACCGGCAGTCCCGGCACTATAACTCGACGCCGCCATACGAATCTTGCGCCAATAGGTTAACACCTGGCCGTCAGCAGCAGCAAAGGTCTGGGGGACAATCCGTTGCCCATAGGCGATCACCCGTTGGGCCGGTTGCTGAGCCTGCCATTTGTCTTCCAAAAAACGTTGGGCTTCCACCCCATCCTCGTAGCGCACCCGAAAGCGGCTACGGGTAATCCCTTCTGCGCCGCCGGTGACCAATTGTTGGGTGTCGATCAACAGAGTAGGGTCGGCCCGAAAGACTGTTTCAAAGGGGACGATATCTTCTTCCACCTCAATATCTTCACGTACTCGCACAATGCGAATTTCTGCATTGTCGTAGAGTTCGCTGTCCAGGGGAGGCGATACCATATCCAAACCGGAAACACCAAGACCCATTTCGGTTAAAGCGTCGCCGACAGTTCGGCCACGGGTGCGGGTTTTGAGCAGGCGTCCATCGACCCGCAAACTCACAGGCGTGCTGCGCTGGATAAAGACGCGCAGGCCAGTGCTGACCGGGCTGCCCAGACTTGGCTGCACTTTGTCGCCCAAATAGATGGTAATCTCGGCTTCGCGCAGGGCTTCGCCCACGGTCTGTGCTGTGGTGCGAACAGTGAATGGAACGTTGCCATCATCGACCGTGACTGGAATGGCCCGGTAGACCCGTAGTTGCAAGGCTTCGGTGTGCAGCCCTTTCCATTGATAATTCTGGGCGTACGTGGGCGGCGTCACAGTTCGCTCCCGTAATGGCAGGGGCACGTCCAATCCAATGGGCACGCCACCCAGCAAAACCCGATCATACTCATCCACAATCACGCCACCAGCGGCCAATGCATCGCGCGGGGTGGCAGCCCATGTCTGTACCCGTACATCCCGGCCATCTGCCAGTAGACGCATGGGGCGGGCACGCTCTAAAACCACATGGATATCGGCACGTAGGCGAGTGGTGGGCGCTGGGGTAAGACGGTCTGCTGGATCGAGCGTGATTCCCAAATCGGCCAGAAGCGGGGCTAGGGTGCGTCGGTGGGTGCGGACTGGTTCCGACATGCCATCGACTGTCACCACAAGGGGAATGGCGGTCAGAGTCCAGACAAGCCACAGTACCAGTGCAATAGCACCGATTTGCGAAACGCCAAGTAGCTGGGCCGCAAGTGATCGGTCAACAGAAAGCCTGCCAAGGGGTTCAAACGGTTGGCTAATGGTAGACATACCGTCTATTGTACCCACAAGCGGGTTGAACGCAAAAGCAAGATTGGTGCCCATGCAGGAAAGCAATCGGTTTATCCAAGCCAACGAGGTGATTCTCGTAGGGCAGAAGGCCAGTTTGGTCATGGCTTTGCACCCATGATAGCATTTCCGGCTATGACCAGACTGACGCCAACGCCAACTGTACTTCAGAGTGGGGTACCGCGCCTGCTTGCCCTGGGCGGTATCCTGGCAGCATTTGCTCTCCGTTTGCACAAGCTGGGGGCCGACTCGCTCTGGTACGATGAAACTGTCAGCGTCTTTCTGGCCCAGCAGAGCATCCCCGATCTGGTCGCACATACAGCCCGCGACATTCACCCTCCCGGCTACTATCTCCTTTTGCACTTCTGGGGCGTACTTGTCCAGCCAGCCCTGGGCACTGGGTTCGAGTTTCTGTATGCCTGGCCCAGTCTTGTGTGGGGTCTATTGCTCCTGCCCCTCGTATTTGCATTGGGTCGGCGCTATTTTTCTCGGCGTGTGGCACTGATGGCCCTCTGGCTCACCGCCCTCAGCCCCCTCCACATCTGGTACAGCCAAGAAGTGCGCATGTATACGTTGGGCGCAGTTTTGGGGTTGCTCTGCCTATGGGCAGCAAGCGATCCATGGCGGCCACATCCGCGCGCGCCACAGCGCAGATCATTGCTCGTCTATAGTCTGGCGGCGACGGTGGGTCTCTACACTCTGTACTATTTCGCATTCCTGCTGATCGCGCTCAATAGCCTGATCGTTTGGCAGCATCTTGCAGATCGAAAAGCTCAGGCAACTACACGCCATCCCCTTGCCCCCTGGTTGCTTGCCAACGGTGCGGTGTTTGTTCTCTGGCTTCCCTGGTTGCCAACCTTTTGGCGACAAATGACTGATCCACCAGTTCCGCCCTGGCGTGGCACGCTGGATATTGCCGTGCTTGTGCAAGAGAGTCTGTCGGCCCTGATAGTGGGGCAATCAGCGCCCTTGGGCAGACTCTGGCTTTGGGCAGGGATCATGGCGCTCTTGTTGGTTGCTGGCGCTGTGGCGGCACGCAACGCCCACATCTCCCACGCCTTTCGAAGCACCCGGCCCAATCCCGTCTGGATGCTTATCCTGTTTATCTTCCTGCCCCTCTTTTGCATCGCCGTCATTAGCTTGGGCCTGACGCCCTTGTATCACATCCGCTACTTTTTCATCTACGCCGCGGCGGGCACACTTCTGATTGGGTTTGCTGTCGAAACCATCGCCAAAGACTCCCGATGGCTACGCGCAATGATACTAATTGGACTTTTTGCGGCAAATGGGTGGAGCTTGCACGAATTTTGGACAAACCCACTCTACGCAGCCGACGATCACAGGAGCGCGGTTGCCAATCTGGCTGCTGGTTGGCGTCCCGGCGACGCCGTCTTGGTGAATGCGGGTTGGGCGTATACGGCACTGGCCGTCTACTGGCCCACCACACCTTCTCCCACGGGCAGCCAGCCAGCCGAAC
>JAHEML010000253.1 GCA_024643705.1 Caldilineaceae bacterium
GGCCCGGCCATAGCTGGCCTCCCGGCGGGCCTGCTTGTCTACCATGCCCCGCAGCAAATGGGTGGGGATGTCGGCCAAAAAGCGGCTCGATTCCTGGGTTTGGCTGCTGCCCCACAGGCTGCGCCGGAAGGTATGCAGCAGATAGAGCCGCCGCTTGGCCCGGGTGATGCCTACATAGGCCAGGCGACGCTCCTCGGCCATCTCCTCGGCGTCGTCGCTTTCGATGCTGCGGGCATGGGGCAAAATGCCTTCCTCCATCCCCACCATAAAAACAACTGGGTATTCCAGCCCTTTGGCCGTGTGTAGGGTCATCAGGGTAACGGCATCGCCCCCTTCGTCGATCTGGTCAGCGTCGCTCACCAGGCTAACCTCTTGCAGAAAGAGGGAAAGGGCGTCCATCCCCGCGTCCAGGCCAGTCATGCCCGGTGTGTATTGGGCTGCCACGCCCCGCAACTCTTGCAGGTTGGCAAAGCGGTCTTCGCCCTCGTCGGTTCCATCCCGCAGGCGGTCGATGTAGCCTGCGTCCTGCAATATGTGGTCGAGCAGATCGGCCACGCTTTCGTAGTGTTCGTTCTCGGTCATGGCTACCCAGTTTTCCAGCAGTTCGGCAAAATTGAGCAGGGCGTTGACGGCCCGGCTGCCCAAACCCGGATCGGTGAGCAAAACCTGGTTGCCCGCAGCTTCGGCCACCCCATTGTAGCCGTGGTGCAGCACCCGCAGACAGAGATATTCGCTGACGCCGGCCTCGGCGGCCCAATCTTTCATCGCCAGCCAGGTTTTGGCGCCGATGCCTCTGGGCGGGTTATTTACCATCCGATCCAGCGCCACCGAATCGGCGGTGTTGTGGACAACCCGCAAGTAGGCCAGCGCGTCCTTTACCTCCATGCGCTCGTAAAAACGGGTGGCCCCCACCAGCCGGTGACGCACCTGGCGCATGACGAAGGCTTCTTCCAGCGCCCGGCTCTGGGCATTGGTGCGATACATCACCGCGCAGTCGCCCAGGCGGAAACCGGCCTCGGCCTGCAAGCGGGCGATCTCATCGCAGACCCACGACGCCTCTTCGATTTCGTTGTAGGCTTCGTAGACGGTTGCTTTCAGCCCTTCGCCGTTGTCGGTGAAAAGGTCTTTGGGTGTCCGGTTGCCATTTTTGGAAATCACCGCATTGGCAACATCCAAAATGGCCTGGGTGCTGCGGTAGTTTTGTTGGAGCAGAATTGTGCGGGCGTCGGGGTAATCGCTGCGAAACTGGAGGACGTTGCGGTAATCTGCGCCCCGGAAACGGTAGACCGATTGGTCTTCGTCGCCTACGACAAAGAGGTTACGCTGGCCCGCGGGTTTGCCCGCCAGCAAGGTGACCAGTTCGTACTGGGCCGTGTTGGTGTCCTGAAATTCGTCCACCAGCAGGTATTGCCATTTGCGCTGATACTTCTCGCGCAATTCCAGATTCTCACGCAGCAGCAGGGTGGTGCGCATAAGCAGATCGTCGAAATCCATGGCGTTGTTCAGCAGCAGAACCTGCTGGTAGCGCCCGTAGATGCGCCCGCTGATCTCCTCGAAATAGCTGGCGGTTTGTATCTTCGCCGGTTCGATCAGCTCATTCTTCCAGCCGCCAATCCGGGCACGCACAGCCTGGGGGCTGAAGCGCTTTTCGTCCAGATTCATCTCTTTGAGGATGGTGCGAATAAGGGCAAGCTGGTCGGCGCTGTCGTAGATGACCCAACTGCGCTGAAAGCCCGCTGCTTCGACCTCGACCCGCAAGATGCGGGCGCAGATGTTGTGGAAGGTGCCGATGGTCAGCCCGCCCAGTCGCTGACGTTGGCCCGGCGGCGGCGGGGGGAAGTCGTCGCCGATGAGGTCGATGACTCTCTCTTCCATCTCCCGCGCCGCTTTGTTGGTGAAGGTGACAGCCAGGATGTTCCAGGGCGCGACACCTTTTTCCTGGATCAGGTAGGCGATGCGCCGGGTGAGCACCCGCGTCTTGCCCGATCCGGGTCCGGCCAACACCAGCACCGGCCCTTCGGTGGTCTCGACGGCCTGGCGTTGGGGTGGGTTAAGGTTTTGGAGAATATCTGACATAGAGCAATGAATCCGTGAAAATTGCTATCTCTTACCACTCATCCAACTGCAAATCTTCGCCATCCAACACCCGCAGATAGCTTTCGTAGCGCTCGGAGTGGATGTCGCCCCGTTCCACCGCGGCCCGCACCGCGCAGGACGGCTCGTGGGTGTGGGTACAGTTGGGAAAGTGGCAGTCGTGAATATATGGCTTCATTTCGACAAAGTAGAAGGCCAGAGAACCAGGATCAATTTCGTATAGCCCCAGCTCCCGAATGCCCGGTGTGTCGGCGATGTAGGTCTCTTTGCCAAAGGGTAAATGAATCAGATGTGCGCCCCGGGTGGTGTGCTGGCCTTTGCCTTCAAATCCCCGCAGTTCGCCCACCCGCAGGTTCAGCCCCGGATGCAGTGAATTGATCAGCGCGCTTTTGCCCACGCCGCTGGGGCCGGTCACAACCGTTAAACGATTTTCCAGTAACGTGTGCAACTCATCCAGCCCTGTCCCTTCGGCTACGCTGGCGTAGAGTAGGGGGTAGCCCAACTCTTCGTAGACGCCGAAAATCGTTTTGGCCCCTTCCAGCCCGGTCAGGTCGATTTTGTTGACACAGATAATGGCTGGCAGCTCGTTGGACTCGGCCACGATCAGGAATCGATCTAACATGCGGGTGTGGGGTTCCGGCTCGGCGGCAGCAAAGACAATCAACACCTGATCCGGGTTGGCAAGTATCACATCTTCGGCTGCCCGGCTTGCGCCTGGGCGCTGGCGGCTGAGAACCGTATCCCGTTCGCCCACCGAGTCGATCTGCCCCTTCTTCTTGCCTTCGGGCACAATCTCCACCCGGTCACCCACGGCCACCAACGTTTCATCCCGGCTGCGCTCTTGCAACAGCCGTCCCCGCACGCGGCAGAGGCGGATACCGTCGTCGGTCTCGACTTCGTAGTGGTGACCCAATGAGCGCACAACCACACCGGGCATGGACTCTTCAACACGTTTTTTGGGTTTGGGCTTGCTGCTCACCGGTCCTTCGAAATAGGAATCCTCGTATTCCTCATCGTAGGCGTCGTAGTCGGGTCTATATCGGGGCAAACGCTGGCTCCTTTAATTATGGCGCAGGTGTGTATTGTTGGTCACGCTAGTGTATCAACCGCCTGGGGGACTGTCAATCTGGCAGCAACGAAGACCGGTGTGCTGCTGGCAGACTTCGGTGAACGCGCACTGGGTGGAGATGCCAAACTGTGCCAACTGGGCCAGCAAATCGGCCACTGGCAACCCCATCACACCAGATGGGCAGCCATCCAAATGGGATGCAGGATCAAAGCCCCGGTGCTGCATCGCGTAAGCACCGGCCTTGTCCACGTGGTCGCCGGTGGCGAGATAGACCGCGATCTCGGCGTCGGTGTAGCTGCGCATGGTCACATCGGTGGTGTTGATCAGGGTGACAGCTTGTCGGGGCGGGTGCAAAGTGTCGTTAGGGTGCTGCATCGGGACAAACGCCAGCGCGGTGTGAACCTGATGCACTTTCCCCCGCAGAAGTGTCAGCATGGCGGTTGCTTCGCTGGTGTCCGCCGGTTTGCCCAGCAGTATCGAACCCAAGGCCACCACCGTATCCGCGCCGATGACGATGGCTGGTTTTTGGTCGTTGGCAAGCTGCTGGGCAACGACCGCTGCTTTGCTTGATGCCAGCCGGATTGCCAGTTCCTGCGCGCCTTCACCGGCGAGGGGTGTCTCGTCGATGTCTGCGCTGGCTGTTGTGTGATCCAGGCCCAATTGGGCAAGAAATGCCCGGCGGCGAGGGCTGGCCGAAGCCAGAATAATTGTCTGCTGATTCATCGGTTTTCCGTGAAAATGGCGGATGGAGAAGTAAATCAATTGTGCTATAGCAAAAATACGATGAGAAATGGCGTTTCAGGCAAAAGCATTAACGCAAAGATGCAAAGGATCAAAGACGCAGAGATATCTGTCTCGCTTTTGCGTCTCTGCATCATTGCATCTTTGCGTTAAAAATAGAGCTTCTCGCCCCTATCTTGACCAACTGAAAACCCCTGATTTCTATGGCGTTTTGCTATAGCTTGATGATGGGTCAAGTTGATTGTACGGGGAAAGAATCGGCTGGCAAAATGTGCTTGCCAGAAAATACGCCACACTCTTGGCCCAATTGGACATTCGCCGTGGGATTTGGCAGCATAACAGATAGTCGATCACTCACTGGCCGACCACCGCTTTTGGAAGCACCCCACACCACAGAGGAGAGAACCCCAATGAGTTCCGCCACACAGCCCAATGGAAAACCGGTGCAGATGGCTTTTGTCGGCACTGGCGGCATGGCCCGCCATCATCTTAGCCGCATTGTGCAGCAGCAGGAGACCACGAATGTGGCCTACGTTTGCGAACCGTCGCCGGATGCCTACGAGGCTTTTTGCGAAATTTTCGAAGAAGCTGGACTGACCCCGCCCACCAATGTTCCCGCGTTGGACGATCTGCTTGCCCAGCATCGCGACGAACTGGACGCTGTCTTTATTATCACGCCCCACGTATTGCACTTTCGCCAGGCCAAAGCGTGCCTGGAGGCCGGGCTGGACGTGTTGCTGGAAAAACCCATGGTGATGAACGCCCAGGAAGCCAGAGATTTGATTGCAGTGCGGGATCGCACAGGCAAACTTTTGGTTGTCTCCTTCAACGGCAGCCTGTCGCCCCAGGTACGCACAGCCGAACGCATGTTACGCTCGGGCGAATTGGGATCAATTTTGAATATCCATGCGGTGGCCTACCAGGGGTGGAAGTCTGGCACAGCCGGCAAATGGCGGCAGGTTCCCGAAATCGCAGGTGGCGGCTTCCTCTTCGACACCGGCGCGCACATGCTCAACACCGTGGCCGATCTGGCCGGGGAAGATTTTGTGGAAGTGGCAGCCTGGCTGGACAACCGGGGCGCACCGGTGGACATCCTGGGCGCAGCGATTGGCCGATTGGCGTCGGGTGCTCTGGTCACACTCAGTGGGTGCGGCGAGTTGCCACCCAAGATGATCGGCTCGGATGTCTCTGTCTTTTGCACGAATGGCATTTTGCAGACAGGCATTTGGGGCGAAAAGCTGCTGGTGCAGAAACCGGGCGATCCCATGTTGGAGCCGGTGGAAGTGCCTGCTTCGTTGGGCCAATGGCAGCAATTTCTGGCCGTGCGCGCGGGGGAGATTCCCAACCCATGCCCGCCGGAAGTAGGTCTGCGTATGGCAAAATTGTGGGACGCGATCCAGGCATCGGCCAAATTGAACGGGCAGCCAGTGAAGGTGGGGTGATGAGATGATGGGGGAATGAGATGTCTCGTCTGACCCATCATCCCCGTATCCTATCATCTTCTTCAGACGAGCCGATTTTATCTGTACAACCAACAATCACTTGCAACAATCACTTGAACGGAGCTAATGATGAGCGACATCCGCGTGACAGTCTGGAACGAATTTCGACACGAAAACGAAAATGAATTTATTGGCGGCCTCTACCCCGACGGCATTCATGGGGCCATTGCCGCGGGGCTGGCAGAGCATGGTTTTGGCAATGTGGGTACGGCAACCCTGGACGAACCGGAACATGGCTTGACCGATGAGGTGCTGGCCCAGACCGATGTTCTCATCTGGTGGGGCCACAAAGCCCACGGCGATGTGCAAGACGCCATTGTGGAAAAAGTGCAAAACAGGGTGTTGGAAGGCATGGGGCTGATTGTTCTCCACTCGGGCCACTTTTCCAAGATTTTCCGCAAACTTATGGGCACATCGTGCAGCCTGCGCTGGCGCGAAGCCGACGAAAAGGAGCGGGTGTGGGTGGTCAAACCCAGCCATCCCATCGCCCAGGGGCTGCCGCCCTATTTCGAAAACGACGAGTGCGAGATGTACGGCGAACTCTTCGACATCCCCACCCCGGACGATCTGGTCTTCATCAGTTGGTTCGAAGGCGGCAACGTTTTCCGCAGCGGTTGCACATTCCACCGGGGCAACGGCAAAATCTTCTACTTCCGCCCCGGCCACGAAACCTACCCTATGTATCACAAACCGATCATCCGCCAGGTGATCGCCAATGCGGTGGGTTGGGCCGCCCCAGCCGGTGGGCCA
>JAHEML010000254.1 GCA_024643705.1 Caldilineaceae bacterium
ATGGTGAGTAAAATTATTGAGATGCGCCGGGTGCTGGAGGTTTTGGAGACGATTCCTGGCTATTTGGACGAACGTCTTCCTGGTGGCAAACTGCAAGTAGGTATGATGATCGAAGTGCCTGCGGCGGCGCTGCTGGCGGATCGCCTGGCTCCGCTCGTGGACTTTTTCAGCATCGGCACCAACGATTTGGCCCAATACACCATGGCCGCGGATCGGGTGAACAGTGCGGTTGCCAGCCTGGCCTCGCCCCTGGACCCCGCTGTTCTGCGGCTGATCGCAATGACGTGTCAGGCGGGGCAAATGGCTGGGATTCCCGTCTCTATTTGTGGCGAAATGGCCGGCGACCCGTCGATATTTCCCCTGCTCTTTGGCCTGGGGGTGACAGAAGTGAGCGTCGTCGCGCCGGCTGTGCCGCTGGTGAAAGAGGCCGTGCGCCAGACCGACGGCGACGCAGCCCGGCGTCTGGCTGCCAGTGCACTGCAAGCCAACCGGGCGCAAGATGTACATCGGCTGTTGCACCCGGAGTGAAAGAACGACATAGTGCGTAGTGCGTAAGTAGTGCGGGTACTTGCATTTACACCACTATCTGAAATCGTTGAAAAGCACTTCCATGATCATCGCTTACGCACTACGCAACACGCATCACCCGCCTGTCATCCATCAACGCGAGAAAATCACAATGATCTCTCCCTCTCTTTCTACCGAAATTCTCGTGATTGGCGGCGGGGCCACCGGCACTGGCGTGGCCTGGGACGCAGCCCTGCGGGGCTTTGCCACAATTCTCGTGGAGAAGCGCGACCTGACTCACGGCACAACCGGGCGCTATCATGGCCTGCTCCACAGCGGCGGGCGCTACGTGGTCAAAGACCCCCACAGCGCGGTGGAATGCATTGCTGAAAACCGCATCCTGCGCCGCACCCACACCCACTGCATCGAAGACACCAGCGGCTTCTTCGTCGTCACCCCAGAGGATGAGGGCGACTACCCCGACCGCTTCTTGGCCGCCTGTGCCGAAACGGGCGTGCCCTGCAAGGAGATTTCCGTGGCCCAGGCCCTGCGCCGGGAACCTCTCCTCAACCCCCGCATCAGCCGGGTCTTCGAAGTGCCCGACGGCGCGGCAGACAGCTTTCTGGCAACCCACGCCACTGCCCAGGCAGCGCGTCAGGCTGGCGCACGCATTCTCACCTATCACCAAGTGGTCGGTCTGCTGATGGATGGCGGCGAGGGCGACAAGCGGGTGACGGGCGCGGTGGTGCGCGACACAGTCTCCGACGAGACCATCCACATTCGCGCGGATTTGGTCATCAACGCGTCGGGCGCGTGGGCGGGGCAGATTGCCCAAATGGCGGGGGTGGGTGTCAAGATTATCCCCGGCAAAGGAGTCATGGTGGCGACCAATCACCGGCTGGTCAACACAGTGATCAACCGCTGCAAAATGCCCAGCGACGGCGATATTCTCGTGCCAGTACACACGGTTTCCATCATCGGCACCACCGACGAAAAGGTGGCCGACCCGGAAAATCTGGTCATCACACCGGGGGAAGTGCAGTTTATGCTGGCCGAAGGGGACAAACTGGTTCCCGGGCTGAGCCGCGCCCGGATTGTGCGGGCCTGGGCCGGTGTGCGCCCCCTCTACCAGGAGGGCTTCAGCGGCGATAGCCGAGACGCCACCCGCTCGCTCACCCTGCTGGACCACAAGGCGCGGGATGGTGTGCGGGGCTTTCTCACCATCACCGGTGGCAAGTGGACAACTTTCCGCATGATGGCGGAAAAGACGATTGACCGAGCCTGCGAACATTTGGGCGTGGAGCGGGCTTGCACCACAGCATCCACGCCGGTGCCGGGGATCGAGCAGGGTCACTATTGGCTGGGTCACCGCCTGCACGAGGTGGAAGCGGAGGCGTTGCAGGGTGGGCTGGTCTGCGAATGCGAACTGGTGACCCGGCAGATGGTGGAGAGCGCGGCCCGACGCAACCCGACCGTGACCCTGGACGATTTGCGCCGGGATGTGCGCCTGGGGATGGGGCCTTGCCAGGGGGGCTTTTGTACCTACCGAGCCGTGGGCATTCTCCACGAGATTGGCCGAGAGCGCCACGACCCGGACTTTGTGTTGGAGGGCGAAGCCGACGCGGAAGAGTGGGAGGTGGCCTATCTGCAATCACCGGCCCAAAGCAGCAAAGGGCAGTCGATCACCGCGCACGCCACACCGGGCGCGACAACCGAGTCTGCCCTGCCCACCCGTTCCCCAGCCATCGACCGGCGCAGCCCTGTCTCCAACCCCAACCTGCTCCTGCGCGACTTTTTGCAGGAGCGCTGGAAAGGGGTACTGCCTGTGCTGTGGGGTCGCCAGCTCAAGCAGGAACGGTTGGACGAGCTGATTTATCTGAGCCTGATGAACGCGGATCACCTGCCCGACGCCGCGGCGCAAAGCCCGATGACGGGGTTTTATCGGGGCGGAGATGGGGAGAAGAAAATTGTGAATGGTGAATAGTGAATTGAGAATTTTGAATGAGGGTGGTGCGACATTTTGTCGGTTCTGCGAGTTTTTTCTGGCTTCGATAAGATCATCACTGCCTATGCACTACGAAATACGCAATAGGAACTGGACGGATCTATGACCGATCTGCTGATTATCGGTGCGGGGCTGGCGGGACTAACCGCTGGCTGGCACGCGGCCAAAGCCGGACAGCGGGTGAAGGTGATTGCCAAGGGAATGGGCGTCACCCATTGGCACGCGGGGACGATTGACGTGCTGGGCTACACGGCAGACGGCGCGGGTGTGTCCCGCCTGCTGGAAGCGATTGCCACTCTGCCCGCCGAACATTCCTATGGATTGCTGGGGGAAGAACGAATCGCTTCTGCCCTATCTGCATTTACCACGCTGACCGCGGAAATCGGCCTGCCCTACGCGGGCGCGCACAACCCGGGCGAGAATTTGTGGCTGCCTTCCCCTGTGGGCGCGGCCCGGCCCACTTTTCTTGCTCCTTTAGGTCAGGTTGCAGGCGATTTGTCCACCAGTCAACCGCTGCTGGTTGTGGGCATCGAGGGAATGCGGGATTTCTACCCGAAGCTCATCGCCGAAAATCTGTCAAAACAGGGGCACACAGCCCGTCACGCCTTTCTGCCTCTCAGCCTCTTCACCCCCCGCCAGGATGTGACAACCCTGCAATTGGCAAAGCTGGTGGAGGAGCCGTCCCGTCTGGCTCAACTCGCCGAGGGTCTGGCTCGGCTGGTCAAGCCCGGCGAGCGTGTCGGCCTGCCCGCTGTTTTGGGTTTCGAGGATCACCCGGCGGTGCTGGCGCGGCTGCAAGAAGTCACCGGCGCGCCGGTTTTCGAGATTCCCACTCTGCCACCCAGTGTGCCGGGGATTCGGCTGCACAGCCGTCTGCGCCGCCATTTGGAGCAGATGGGTGTGCGGGTGGAAGTGGGGATGGAGGCCATCGGCTTTGGCACAAACGGGGATCGCATTGCCTGGGTGGAGACCGAGACCAGCAGCCGTCCATTGAAGCACCGGGCCACCAATTTCCTGCTGGCGACGGGCGGCATCCTGGGTGGGGGCATCAACAGCGATCACACCGGCCGGGCCTGGGAGGTGGTTTTCGACCTGCCTTTGACGATTCCCCAGGCACGGGACGGTTGGTTTCGCCCTCATTTTTTGGATGGGGGTGGTCAGCCGGTCTTTCGGGGGGGTGTGTCGGTCAACCAACATTTTCAGCCCATCCATCCCGACCGCACACCCGTCTACACAAACTTGTGGGCCGCGGGGGGAATCCTGTCCGGCGCAGACCCCATTCGCGAGCGCAGTGTGGAGGGGATCGCGGTGGCGACGGGAACCAGCATTGCGTATTCCGTATTGCGTAGCCAAGATAACGATGGGTGAAACGTGAAACGTGAGAAAGGTCATCTGCCCTCACGCATCACGTTTCATGCATCTCTAGCCAAATAAACCAGTCAACCAGTCAACAAACCCCTATGCATACTACATCTTGGCACTCGGTCGGCAACTCCATGGACGAGTGCATCAAATGCAATATCTGCACCAGCTACTGCCCTGTGGCCGAAGTGACCGAGGCATTCGCCGGGCCAAAGTATTCGGGTCCCCAGGCCGAGCGCTTCCGGGCATTGGACCAGATCGCCGCGCCGGATCATTCGGTGGACTACTGCTCCGGCTGCCGGGTCTGCAACGAAGTCTGCCCGGCGGGGGTGAAGATTGCCGAAATCAATGCCAGGGCGCGGGCGCAGATGGCCGCGGACAATGGCATCCCCCTGCGCAACCGGCTGCTGGGGCGCAACGAACTGCTGGGCAAGGCGGGTAGTTTTGCCCCGTCTCTGGCGAACTTTGTCTTGCACAACCCACTCAGCCGGGTGCTGGCGGAAAAGGTGATGGGCATCGCTGCCGAAGCGCCCCTGCCCCGGTGGAGCACAACCGGCACCTTCAACGATTGGCTGGCCCGCACCAAAAACCAACGGCTGCGATCCGACAAGAAGGTCGTCTATTTTCACGGCTGCGCCACCCAATACTACGAACCCTTTATCGGCCAGGCCGCGGTGGCCGTGCTGGAACACAACGGCTACGAAGTGATCGTGCCTCCCCAGAATTGCTGCGGCCTACCTCTGCTCTCCAATGGGGAATTTGACGCGGCGGAGGTCTATCACCAGGGCAATTTGGCCCGGTTGGCCGGTTTCGCGCGGGCAGGCTACCCGATCGTGGGCACAAGCACCAGTTGCACATTGACGTTGAAAGAAGAAGCGCCCGAACTGCTGGATCGCCACGACGAAGCCACCCTGGCGGTGAAGGGGGCCACGTGGGACATCTTTGAATGGCTGCGGGAACTGGCCGAAACCGACGAGCTACGCACCGACTTTCAGCCCTTGGGCACAGACGAGAAACCTTTCCTTCTGCCGTATCACGCGCCCTGCCAATACCGGGCGCACCGGGTGGGTAAGCCCAGCCTGGACGTACTCGCTCTCATTCCCGGCATGGACGTGCGGGAGAGCCGTGCCCGCTGCTGCGGCATCGCCGGGACGTATGGCTACAAGACGGAGAAGTATCAGATCGGGATGGATGTGGGCGCGGAGCTGTTCGATTTTGTGGCCGATCAGGGGCCGGTAGAGATGACCGCCTGCGATTCGGAAACCTGCCGCTGGCAGTTGGAACACGGCACGCACATCCCCAGCCGCCACCCAATTGAGGTGCTGGCCGCGGCCTATGGGTTGTATGATTTGGAGGCGCGGCGGGCGCGCTAGTACGACTTGGCGCGTACGAAGGGCAGGCTTACTGTTCGTTGTGTTGTTCGGCGAGTAGAATGGGTATGACGCTGTGTCGGCAGATTGTCGGCAACATCTATCGTGACTGTATCCAAGGGAGTGTATCCGAAATGACATCCTCTGATCTGTTTGAAACCATCCCGGCGGACACCACACTGCCACCCCCGCCCCGTGTACCTGGCTGGCCCTTCGTAGGCAATGCTCTCGACTTTCTCAACCGACCGATGAAATTTTTCCTGGAGTGCTACCACAAATACGGTCCCATTTTCCACATCCGCGCCGCCAACCAGCGCTTTGTGGTGATGGCCGGGCTGGAAGCCAATCGCTTCTTTGCCCAGGACAAGGACGAAATTTTTTCCAGCGAGCCTCTCTTTGGCGAATTTGCCCGGCAGATGGGGTCTGCCAACTTTTTGGTGGCCCAGGACGGAGCACCCCATCGCCACATGCGCAAAGTGATGCAGCGGGGCTATTCCAAAAGCGGTATCGCGCCCCATCTGGATCAGATGGCCGAATTGACTTACCGTACCTCCCGCGGGTGGCGACCAGGCGAATTGATTTTTGCCAGGGATTCCTTTCAACGGCTGGTCACAGAGCAGTTGGGCACGGCCTTGGCCAACCACTCATCCCACGAGCATTTCGAGGCCATTCGCATCTACCTGGGCTCCCTGCTCAATGTACTGGTGATCAAGCGCCAGCCCCGACTGCTGCTCTCTCTGCCACGCTATAAAAATGCCCGGGCAAAGGTGATGGATTTCGCCCGGTTGGTTCTGGACGAACACCGCAACCGGCCGCCCGACGACGAACGCAGCCCCGATCTGATAGACGATCTGCTGGCTGCGCTGGATTGGAACGGCGATCCTCTGCAGGAAGAAGACCTGCTGGC
>JAHEML010000255.1 GCA_024643705.1 Caldilineaceae bacterium
ATTGCCGAAGTGGTAGAGGCGACGGAGAAACGGTTGACCGATCAGGCCAGTAAGCTGAATGGTCGCAACGGTGCGGTCGCCGTACCATAGCCGTATTTCGTGTTGTGTAGCGAAATAGCGCTGCCGACAACGCAATACGCAGTACAATCTTAACAACAATGACTCTCTTGACAGGAGTTTGACACAATGTCAGATCAAGAACATTTTGAGGAAGAGGAGTTCGAAACCCAGTTCAATGGGCAGACGATCATCCGGATTGCCAAACAGGGGCTGGTCCACTGGCCGTTGATGTTTGGCTATCTGATCTGCATCGCGCTCTTGGCTGGGTTGGAATCCTACTTTACCTACTTAAGCAAGCTGATTATCGACGACGGTATTCTGGCCGGGGACACCCAGGCCCTGTGGCGGATCATTGCCCAATACCTGACACTGACCGTGGTGCAGGCCGGGCTGGTCTATGGGTTTATCAACTGCGCGGCCAGGCTGGGCGAACGGGTGCAGTACGATCTGCGCAAAAAGATGTTTGGTCGGCTGCAAGAGCTATCTCTATCCTATTTCAATCACACACCGGTGGGCTGGCTCATGTCCCGCTTGACGTCGGATGTGGGGCGGGTGGGCGAGCTGGTCTCCTGGGGCTTTCTGGATGTGGTCTGGGGGACGCTCAACATTGTGGCTTCCATGGCCTTTATGTTCTATATCAACTGGCGGATGGGCGCGATCGTCATGCTGATTATTCCGGCGCTGGTGATTGTGGCCTCCCTCTTCCAAAAGCGGATTCTGGGGGAATACCGAGCCGTACGCAAGCTGAATTCCAAGGTGACTGGCTCGTACAACGAGGGCATCACCGGCGTGCGGGTGATCAAAAGCCTGCGCCGGGAAGAAGAAAATCTGGACGAATTTGGCAACCTGACCGGTCAGATGTACAAAGCGGCCTTTCGGGCGGCCTGGCTCTCGGCCCTCTTCCTGCCCACCGTGCAGCTCATCAGCGCGCTGGGTGTGGGCAGCATCATCTGGTATGGCGGCTGGCAGTTTCAGACGGGCAGCATGACCATCGGCGGCATTCAGGCATTCGTCTCTTACATCACCTTCATGCTCTTTCCTGTGCAGGAGATGGCACGGGTCTATGCCGAGATGCAGCAGGCCATTGCCTCGGGCGAGCGTATCTTCTCGCTCATCGACGCCGTACCGGCCATTCAAGACAGGAAGGGCGCGGTCGATCCGGGCACAATCCGGGGCGATATCGTCTTTGAAAATGTAGACTTTGCCTACGAGGACGACAAACCGGTGTTGGAGAAATTCAATCTGCATATCCGCCAGGGTGAGACAATCGCTCTGGTGGGGCCGACGGGTGCAGGCAAGTCCACGCTGGTCAATCTGGTCTGCCGCTTCTTCGAGCCACGGGCCGGGCGTATTCTTTTCAATGGAACCGATTACCGGGACCTGACCCTGCATGGTATCCACTCCCGCATTGGGATGGTGCTACAGACGCCCCATCTCTTCTCTGGGACAATCCGGGAAAATCTGCGCTACGGGCGGCTGGACGCAACCGACAGCGAGATCGAAGCCGCAGCCCAGATGGCTGGCGCGCATGACTTTATTTTAGAGTTGGACAACGGGTACGAGTCGGAAGTGGGTGAGGGTGGTGTGTTGCTCTCCGTGGGGCAAAAGCAGTTGCTCAGCCTGGCACGGGCCGTTCTCTCCAATCCAGAAATCTTCGTCATGGACGAGGCGACCAGTTCGGTGGATACCCTGGCCGAAGCGTTGATCCAGCAGGCGATGGAAAAGTTGATGGAAGGCAGAACGAGCTTCATCATCGCTCACCGCCTCTCCACCATCAAGCAGGCCGACCGCATTCTGGTCATCGAGAATGGGGGTGTTTCCGAGATGGGGACCCACGCCGAGTTGATCCGCAAGCGGGGCCACTACTACGACCTCTACACCAAACAGTTCCGGGATGAACACAGTGCAGAGTTGGAGGCGTCCATGCACCAAGCGCCCGTGATGGCGTAGGGATTGGAGCGTAGAGATTGGATCGTGACGACCCCTGGCACAAGTTGCGCCAGGGGTCGTTGTTTACAAGAACAGGAGAAATCTCAATGACCATTGACTATGAAGCAGTCCGTGATGTGCTGACGGATGCACTTCTGACCCGGTTTGGAGATGAGGTCGATCTGATCTTTCAGTACGGCTCGCTGTTGAAGGGTAACACACACCGCTATTCGGATATGGACATGTCGTATGTGCCCGTCCATGAATCAACCGGCAAGAGTATTACGGTGATGGTGGAAGATATTCTTTTCGACCTCTACCCTCTGCGCTGGTCACGCTTGGCACAGATGGCAGAATTCCGCGATATGAGCGGCACAATCCTGGCT
Source organism: Caldilineaceae bacterium (assembly GCA_024643705.1). Lineage (GTDB taxonomy): Bacteria > Chloroflexota > Anaerolineae > Caldilineales > Caldilineaceae > JACQGT01. The sequence goes on from JAHEML010000255.1 coordinate 2,376, forward strand.
TACAGCCGCATTGTTTATGAACGCACACCAGAAGCAGGCGATCGTTTTCGGACACTGGCGGATCGCTTGCGAGAACTGCAAACGCCAGCCGCGCGACCAGAAATGCTGCGGCTGGCCCACGAACTTTTTCAGAATACCGGATACGACTATTATCTGCTGCGTACACAAGTGGCGAAAGGCCATTTTCTTGCGTCCATGCGCCACGGGCAGCAGATAGTGGACACTGTGTTGCACGCGCTGGCCGCCTGCAATCAGCGCTCCATCGACACCCGCAAGATGGCAGAGGTTTTGACGCTGCCCCGTCTGCCGGAAGGGCTTGTGGAAACAATCGAGCAGGTGAACGGGGCCGCTACGGCGGACGCTCTGCTGGTGGCCTGTGAACAGCTTTTGAGCATCACCCGAAATTTGCTGCTGGCCGAGCAGCAGGCTGTACACCGCACAAAGGCAACTTTTCCCGAAGCCCTGCGCGCCGCCTACCCGGAGTTGAAGGCTGATCTGCAACGGATACTCATTGCCTGTGAACGCCAGGACCGCTACCTGCTCAACAGCAAACTGCTCTCCTTCTATCACGAGTTGGCTGTGCATATCAGCATTGCCAGCCGCGGCGTTGAGTATTCGGGCTTCAACACACTGGCCGAGTACGAGCCGGACTTTGTGGCCCTGGGCTTCCCCGCACTGCTGCCCCTGGCCGTGGCAGGAGACTTTGCGGAACTGTACCGGCAGTGCCTGGTCTTCGATGAACATCTGCGCCGCTTTCTCGTGGAGCACGGGGTGGCGCTCAATGCATTCGACACCCTGGACGAATTGCGGGATTTTCTCAAAGCGCAGTGAGCACAGGACATTCACCTACTTGCGTCAATTGCCACACATAATCTGCCTATCAATTCTTCACATTTGCTACACAATTCCGCCTGATGATGAGATCAGACAGTAATCTTCTGTCACTAAATTCTCAAACCAAGTGTTTTCATCAGGAGGCTTTCCATGTTCACTCGCAGACCAGTCGCCTACGCCTTGCTGGCTCTTGTTCTACTAGTTGTCTCTGCTTTGGGTGCCAATTCTGTCAATGCCCAGAATCCACCCGCCCCGCCAGCACAATCTTCCATTCAGGAAACACAAGGTTTTCAGCCTGACCAGATGATGGATGCCATGGGAGGGATGCTGGACCAGATGGATGCATTGCTCGCAGCGACGGAGCATGCCGCCCATCAGCAGATGGCCCCGGCAATGATCAAAATTCTGGACGGAATGCAGGAACTGGGCCAGCCGGTGACTGAACAGATTTACAGCCAGTCTGGTTCAGGCCACGAAGTGCAGTTGGAGCGCATGACTGAAAGCGACGCCCGTATGAAAGCGATGACAGAACGCCTGCACGGGATGGCGGGTCATAGTGCAGCCCCTGCCACTCCTGCCCCAGAGAGCGCACAACCACTCCCTGCTGCCCCCGCTGAAGCCCAAATTCAGATGGGTCAGCAGATGCAAATGATGGGAATGATGATGCAAATGATGGGGATGATGAGCGGCGCTGGAATGATGGAGGACGGTCAGCCCATGGGCGGCGAGATGATGGAAATGATGGGGCCAATGATGCAAAAAATGGGCCAAATGCAGAGGATGATGGGCGACGGAATGATGGGGAAAGGAATGATGGGCGGAGAAGGTATGGGGTCGATGGGCGCTGGTGCTCCAATGACAGGCACAGCCGTTACCCAAAGCCTCACCGCTGGCCCGACCGCCGCTAACGAAACTGCTACCCAGAACGTGGAAGGCGGCGGTGTGATAATCAAGGTGACGCCTCTGTCGCTGACTGACGCCGATGCTGCCACCCTGGACTTTGCCGTTTCGCTGGACACCCACACGGTTGAACTGAACTACGACCTGACCCAACTGGCGACCCTGACCGACAATCTGGGCAACAGCTACGCTCCTGCCTCCTGGTCGCCCGACAAGAGCGACGGCCATCACGTGGGTGGGCTGCTCAGTTTTGCCGACCGGGCCACGATTTTGCAGGAAGATGTCACGGAAGTGACGCTGATCGTGAATGACGTGGCGGGCGTAGCCGAACGAACTTTCGTCTGGTCTGTGACGGAATAGAGCGTCCCTCACAGTGCGGCGGAATGCCCAGTAATAGATGAAACGTGAAACGTGAGATCGAGCCAATTGATCTCACGTTTCACGTTTCGCTTTACCAGGGCGCAACCCGTGGCGGCAGGGGATCCACGGTCTGGGCCATCCGATCAGCCAGACGCAGAAGCATCTCCGTCTTCACTCTCGCATAGGCCGGATCATCCCAGCGGTTTTCCACTTCACCCGGATCAGCGACCAGATCGTAGAGTTCGCCCGCGCCGATGCCGTGATAGACCGCCAGTTTGTGCTGGGCTGTGCGCACACAGGTGGCGTGGGCCTGTGGGTCTTTGTGGCCGGAGAGCGCATTGTAAAATTCGCAGTAGACGTCATCGCGAAGGTGATCCAGAGGAGCGTTGCCCGTGAGCAGGGGCCACAGCGAACGCCCCTGCATTCCCGGATGGCGCTCCAAGCCCGCTGCATCCAGCAGTGTGGGGGCAAGATCGGTCAACTCCACCAGTGCGCTGCTTTCCTGCCCGGCAGCGATGCCCGGACCAGCCACAACCAACGGCACGTGAATAGCCGCCTCGTAAAAATGGGGACCCTTCAGATAGACCCCGTGATCCCCCAGCATTTCCCCATGATCCGACATGAAAATGACGATGGTATTCTCTGCTTGACCGCTGCTTTCCAGCGCGTCCAATAGGCGCCCCACCTGTGCGTCGATGAGATCGATCATAGCCGAGTAGGCGGCCCGTACCAGCCGGTGATCCCTGTCGTTCATGCGGGCAAAGGGGTAGAGGTTGGGATTGTTGTAGCCACCGTTGTGATCCTGCTGCTGGAAGATGGGCTTGTTGTCCAGCTCGCCGGGTACATAATCGGGCAGGGGGATGGCGTCCAATCGATCCAGGTAGGGTTGCAGATATGCGGCGGGTGGGTCGAAGGCGTGGTGGGGATCGAAGGGGTTGACAGAGAAAAACCAGGGCTGGTCACTCTGCGCGTGGCGTTGCATGAAGTCAATCGCCATTTCGGCGCACCAGGTTGTCTGGTGCAGTTCGGGCGCAACGCTTGTCTGCACCCATTGACTGCCGGGTATGGCAGTGCGGGTGTATTGGGCGTTGCGGTCGCGTAGCCACGGTGTGTAGTCGTCCCCGCTCCAGGGGCTTTGCGCGCCACCTGGCTCGGTTGTCAGATTGGCCGAGGGCAGAGGCGTGTGGCTCCAATAGAATTCGGTGTAGCCGTCGTCGATGCGCGGCTCTCGGTGGGTGGTGACCGACGGATTGGCCGGGCTGAGGTGGAGCTTGCCCGACAGCCCGCCCACATAGCCCGCTTCGGCCAGCAGACGGGTCACCAGCACCTCATCTGCCGGGATGTGCTGGCCGTTCTGCCGGGTGCGGGTGGTGCGAGGATAGCGTCCTGTCAAAAAGCTGGCACGGCTGGGGGTGCAAACCGGGCTTTGGCAGAAGGCATTGGTAAAACGCACGCCGGAAGCCGCCAACCGGTCGATGTTCGGCGTGGTCACATAGGTGTTGCCATAGCAACCCGGGGTGTCGAAGCGCTGCTGGTCGGTGCAAATCCAAAGGATATTCGTCGGTGCGGGCATGAGATGCTCCTCGGCTTCCTGTACAGTTGGACATTTATTTCAATCGGTCACCGAGTGGCGACTCTTGGTCGATACTTGGTCAATACTTGGTCAATACAT
>JAHEML010000256.1 GCA_024643705.1 Caldilineaceae bacterium
CTCCGCCATAGATTCTGCAAATAGACTGCCGCCGTATAGAAATGGCGTAGCGTGAGGGCCGCGGGCGGGCTGAGTTCTGCTGTCAAAGATGGCACAAATTGATGGTACTCGGGGTGGCGCAAGAAGAGGGCGATCAGAGCTTCGCGCGCACGAGAGTCGGAGGATTCTGTCAGTGCACGCAGAAGGGCGCTTGGCGGCACAGGCGGAGAGGTTTCGTCTATGGTTGGCTCGGAAATCGGCACGCGCAACTGGGGAGCGTTGTGTTGTGCCAATGCACCTGCGAGAGCAGTCATATCGATCATTTCATCGTGCGGTTGCATTCTTCGACACCTTCTTCAGCGCACAAGCTCAAACAGACGTATACCAGTATATCACAAATCGTTGTGGGATGCAGGATGTTCGCATAAATGCTTCTGCCCCTACAAAAAGGGCGCGCCGAACAGTGCCTATCCCATCGCCAACACCAGCCCATTCTCTTCCGGAGTGAGAATTTTGTTGGATTGGTGTGCTGCCTGACCGCATTCTTCTTCTGATTGGCATCCGTCGGCTGTATCCACCACCTGCTCATCGGATGTGCAGTCGGACGCGCTGTCGGCTGTTTGATCACCCACCCGCGCTACGACTGCGTCCAGCAACTCATGAAAGCTCTCCACCGACTGCACCGTCACCAGCCCCAGATGCAAATCCTGAATACCCGCGTAGCCCTTGAGATAGCGGGCAATGTGTTTACGCACCAGAATCAACGCCAGCTCTTCGCCGTAAAAATCGAGCATCAGGGCAAAGTGGCGGCGAATGAAGAGGGCCTTTTCGGCAAAGCTGACTTGGTGGCGATCCCGGCGTTGGAAAATCCAGGGGTGGCCGATGGCCCCTCGCCCCACCATCACCCCCACGCAGCCGGTCTGGGTTTTGATAGCGTCGATATCGGCCACAGTTGCCACATCGCCGTTGCCAATCACCGGTACGTTCGCCACATCCACCAGATCGGCAATCGCATCCCAGTTGGCCCGGCCGCTGTAGTTCTGGGATTTGGTGCGCCCATGCACAGCCACCAGGCTGGCCCCATTCTCGGTCATGGCCCGCACCACATCCCGGTAGTTGAGCGAGTCTTCATCCCAGCCCAGGCGTATCTTGCCGGTGACGGGCACCGTGAGCACGCGATTGAGCGCGGCGAAAATGCGCCCGATCTTGGCCGGCTCGCGTAGAAGCCCCGCACCCGCACCCCGGCCACTCACCTTGCGCACAGAGCAGCCCATGTTGATATCGATGATCGACGGTCCCAGAGGTTCGATGCGCTGGGCGGCTTCCACCAGTATCTCCACACTGTTGCCAAAAATCTGGAAGACAATCGGTTTCTCGTGGGGGGCATAGGCCAAAATGCGTTGGGTGCGCTCATTGATCCGCTTGCCCTGGATAATCGCTTCCGCCGAGGCAAATTCGGTGTAGCTCATAGCCGAGCCGTAGTCGTAGCAGAGCGAGCGGTAGGGAAGATCGCTGAAGCCCGCCATGGGCGACAGAATCACATCGCCGTAGACGGGCACATCCCGCACCCAAAAAGTGGGCTTCGCTTCATCAGTTTGGGAGAAATTTGAACCGTTCAACTCGTCGGATCATCCGTTTCCATACAAAGGTGCAAAAGTGCAGAGACACAAAGAAATCCCGATTACCTCTACACCTTTGCATCTTTGCGCCGTTGCGTTAAAGAACTACTCAATCACCATCACAGCCACTTTCACTTTGAAAACCCGCATAAAAAAGCGGGCCATGCGCCATTTGCCCTGCAATGGGCCGGGCAGCGGGGTATCCATCGGCAGACGACGAAAGCCAAAGCGCTGGTAGTAACGCACATTGTGGATGCCGCTGAAGAGATAGACCGGACGTGGAAATGCGGCCAGAAAATGATTAGTGAGCGCCCCGCCGATGCCCAGACCGCGGGCCTCTAGCTCCACTACCAAGCTGCCAAATTCGCGCACACCCTCGCCAAAATCTTTCATCTGTGCAAAACCAAGAATCTGGCCGCTGGCATCCTCGGCCATCATAAAGCGTTGCCATTTCAGCTTGGTGGGGTCCAGCCGTTCGCGCAGAACCCGGCGGATGATGAGCCAGCGTTCATCTTGGCGGGCCGGGCGCAGACGCGGAGAGGCAGGCGCGCCCGCCTCTCCGCTTTCGGTGGCTGCGCTCATCAACCGGCCACTTCCGAACCTACAGTGATACCGCTCAGATTTTCCAATGCTTTGACCAGGGCATGATTACCCTCGCCGCCCAGGCCCATCTGCTGCAAGGTGCGGTAGAGGTTGAAGATCAGCCCAGTCGCCATCACAGGCACACCCAGATCGTCGGCCTCTTTCAGGATCAGCCGCACATCTTTCTGTTGGAGATCGATGGTGAATCCGGGCCGCCAATCTCGAACCCGAATCTGGGGACCCCGGTTAGCCAGCATCCAGCTACCCGCCGCGCCCCCGGTAACAGCGTTCAGGCACTTCTCCAAATCTACGCCACCTGCCTGGGCAAAGACCATGGCCTCGCACATGGCCAGACAGTTGCCGACTACCAAAATCTGGTTGACCAGTTTGACAGTTTGGCCCGCGCCCTGTGCGCCCACGTGGGTGATCGTCTTGCCCATAGCCTGAAAAGCCGCCATGGCCCGCTCCACATCTGCCGCTTCGCCGCCGATCATAATGCTCAGCGTGCCTTTGGCCGCGCCTTCGCTGCCGCCGCTGATGGGGGCGTCGAGCATCTGCACCCCATTGGCGTTAAGCTGCTTGGCGATCTCGATGGTGGCCTGGGGGCTGATGGTGCTCATGTCGATCACCAGTGCGCCCGCCTGCGCGCCGTGAATAATGCCATCTTCGCCCAAGATCACAGCTTGCACGTCGGGCGTGTCGCTGACGCAGGTGATGATGATGTCGCTGTGGGCGGCCACATCTGCGGGGCTGCTGCCGATCACCGCGCCATCTGCAGCCAACTCTTCCGAGCGGCTGGTGGTGCGGTTCCAGACACGCACACTAAAGCCATTTTTCAGCAGATTGCGGACCATGCCCCGGCCCATAATGCCCAAGCCGACAAATCCGATGCGTTCGCTCATTGGTCTCTCCTCCAAGGGGATGACTGATTGGTTTTTGGGAATACTTCTACCCAATAGAATAACAAAACAGAGCCACTCTGTCGAGTGAGCGCGTATTGTGAATTAGGGAAGCGTGGCGCGTCGAGTGGTTTACATATTGGTCTCGTGCCCAGTACCAATGCAATACTCTACGCATCATTAACGCCACTCGCGATTGGCTGTATGATCTGGGGAGCTAATCGCTACGGTGAGCATACCCTGGGCTTCATCCCCACCCCGGACACGCTGATACCCGACCCGGGCGCGGTAGCGGCCAATCCAAGAGCACAGCCCTGCTTACGTGATATAAAAACGCCATGACCGCACGGTCATGGCGTTTTTCGATATATGTATTCCACATCAGTCCAGCAGCACCGAACATTTCTGCACCGGACAGGCCCTACAACAAGAGCGCCTCAATGGCCTCGGTGGTTTCCGTGTCTTCCGGTTCAACATCCCGGTGAGCGATTGTCTCGTAGAAATACTCGGCCCGCTCTTTGCCATCATCTCCCATCAGCTTGCGATGGTTGATCTGAATCGTGTCACCCGGCACAAAACGGCCAGCCAGAATCGCCTCGCTCAGCGGGTCTTGCACCTGGTTCTGGATCACCCGCCGGATGGGCCGTGCCCCGTAGTCTGGGTCGTAGCCTTCGTCGGCAATCGCCAGCCGGGCTTCTTCCGACAAAACCAATTCCATCTCCTGCTCGGCCAACTGCATACGCAAGGTCTTGAACTCCAATTCAACAATCTGGGTAATCTGAGCCTTCGTCAAGCTATGGAAGACCATAATTCCATCCAACCGGTTGATAAATTCCGGGCGGAAGGTCTTCTTCATCGCGTCCATCACCCGCTTCTTCATCGTTTCGTATTCGTTCTCGGCCTTGGCAGATTCATCCGCAGTGATGGCAAAACCCAGGCCCTTTGAACCTTGAATCAGCTTGGCGCCCACATTGCTGGTCATAATCAGCAATGCATTGCGAAAATCTACCCGGCGACCTTTTGCATCCGAAAGATACCCATCTTCCATAATCTGCAGAAGCATATTAAAGGCTTCGGGATGGGCTTTCTCAATTTCGTCCAACAAAATCACGGAATAAGGTCGACGACGCACGGCCTCGGTCAACTGGCCCCCTTCGTCGTAACCCACATAGCCAGGAGGCGCACCAACCAGACGGCTGACGTTGTGGCGCTCCATAAACTCGCTCATGTCCAGCTTGATCAGCGCATCTTCGCTACCAAAGAGGAACTCGGCTAGGGTTTTAGTCAGGGCTGTTTTGCCAATACCCGTAGGCCCCAGGAAGATGAAGCTACCAATAGGACGCTTGGGGTCCTTCAAGCCAGCACGTGCCCGACGTACAGCCCTGCTGATGGCTTTGATGGGTTCTTCCTGGCCGATGATGCGCTTATGGAGTTCAAGTTCCATATCCAGCAGGCGCACCTTTTCTTCGCCAGCCATGCGATGCACCGGTACACCCGTCCACATGGCAACCACCTCGGCAATGTCGTCCGGGGTAACGTGGGGGCGATTGGTCACCTGCTGCCAGCCTTCCCGTAGCTTGTCCAGGCGGGTCTGCAACTCCACTTCCCGATAGCGCAGGTCGATTGCGTCGTCGAAACGCTGGGTCTCCAGGGCTTCGTCCTTTTCCTTTTGCAGACGCTTCAGATCCATAAATGTCTCACGCAGGCTGGCGGCGTGGGGCGCTTTGTACATACGCACCCGGCTACCGGCCTCGTCGATCAGGTCGATTGCTTTGTCGGGCATAAAGCGGTCGGGCACGTAACGGGCCGCCAGGCTTGCAGCGGCCTGCAATGCGTCTTCGTTGATAATCAGTTTGTGATGCTCTTCGTAGCGGCTCTTGATGCCCCGCAGAATCTCGATTGTATCTTCGATGCCCGGCTCTTCCACAAGAACGGACTGGAAGCGTCGTTCCAGGGCGGCGTCGGACTCGATATATTTGCGGTACTCGTCCAGGGTGGTGGCCCCGATCACCTGTAACTCGCCCCGGCTTAGAGCGGGCTTAAGGATATTGGCGGCGTCCACACTGCTGCCTGCCGAGCCCGCGCCCACGAGCATATGCACTTCGTCGATAAAGAGGATGGAGCCGCTGGTGATAATCTCTTCGATCACCTTTTTGAGCCGTTCTTCAAACTGGCCCCGATACATGGTACCAGCCACCAGGCTGCCCACATCCAGCATTAAAATGCGTTTGTTCAGCAGGGGTTCGGGCACGTCGCCGTCGATCACCCGCTGGGCCAAACCCTCGATAATGGCTGTCTTGCCTACACCGGGTTCGCCGATCAGTGCTGGGTTGTTCTTGGTACGACGGCTAAGTATCTGGATCACACGTTCGATTTCCTTCACCCGACCAATCACGGGGTCGAGTTTGCCTTCTTCGGCAGCCGCAGTCAGGTCCATACCCAGTTGATCAACCAGGGGTGTCTTGGATTCCTTCTTCTGCTTCTCTTTGGTCTGGGCCTGGTTTTGCAGCAAGTTGCGGGCCGTCTGGGTGCGCACTCGGTCCAGGTTGATGCCCAGACCGCGCAACACATTGACAGCAATGCCTTCGCCCTCGCGCACAAGCCCTAAAAGCAGGTGTTCGGTACCAATGTAATGATGGCCCATCATCCGGGCCTCTTCGACGGCCAATTCGATGACACGCTTGGTTCGGGGAGCCAGGGTTGGCTTGCCAAAGGGTGCGCGTTCACCCCGGCCCACGGTGCGTTCTACTGCCCGCACAACTTGGCCCGGTTCTACGCCAAGCTCTTTGAGAACTTTGACGGCAACGCTGTTTTCTTCGCGCACCAATCCAAGCAGTAAATGCTCGGTGCCGATATAGTTGTGATTGAGACGGAGAGCTTCTTCTTGTGCCAGGGTCAACACACGTCGTGCCCGTTTGGTAAAACGATCGAGTTTGTCAGACATTGGGTTTTGCACCTCAAAAATAGCGACGGAAAAAAATGGTCTGTCGATTGATACGATTACATTGTACCGATGAATTATACCAGCAATAGAAAAGCTAGTGCCGTAACGGGAATTCCGC
>JAHEML010000257.1 GCA_024643705.1 Caldilineaceae bacterium
TGCGGCCAGCAATGTGCCCGGTGGCATCACGGCTTCGGTGTTGGGCAGCGATGGCTCTGGGGCAAATCTGTTGACAGTGCCCGCCGGGGGTAGTGCCCAACCCGCCAGCCTGGAAACCGTGAGCAGCGGCGGCCATTACATCAAAATGGACGGTACCGCGGTATTTCGCTTCGCCACCCGGGTGATGGCCGACGCAACCCGCCAGGTACTGGGCAAAGCAGGCTTGAGCGTGGCTGATGTGGACCTGGTCATCCCCCACCAGGCCAATGTGCGCATCATCCAAAACAGTGTTCTCAAACAGTTGAAAATCCCAGAAGAAAAAGTCTTCGTCAACCTGCAAAAATATGGAAACACCAGCACAGCCAGTATCCCAATTGCCCTGTGCGAGGCCATCGAGGCCAACAAGATACAGCCGGGCAACAATCTGGTGCTTGTAGGTTTTGGCGCTGGCCTCACCTGGGCCGCCTGTTCGATCAAATGGAGTGTGCCTGTTTCCAAGCCAGAGGCAACCTGGTGGCGTAACACCCAACGCCAGGCATCCTATCAGGCAGCCGCGGCCCGCAGCATGTGGAAACGGGCCATTCGCCGGGTTTATAGCCAATTCCCCGCCGAAAATCCTTGGGGCAGCCGCAAAGAAGATAGCGAAGCTGGTTGATGCCTGGGTGACAAGAGAATAAAAAGAGGGCCATCCGAGCGGATGGCCCTCTTTTTATTCTCTTGTCAATTGCTCTTTGCAAAGTAGCTGGCCTTACTGCCAGGTGTAGCTGCCTTTTGAATCCTGGGGAATCGCCTGAAACGAGGTCATCCCGCTCCCTTTGGCGGCTTTGAGTCCAGCCCGGGTGGCGATCTCTTGGGCCAGGGCCGGGTCGTAGGGCATGTCTTCCCGGATCATCTGTGTGGAACCGTCGGGCGTGTAGATCACCTGCAAGCCAACATCCTCAGTCTCCGCCTCGGCACGCTCAACGATCACATTCATGCGCTTGATGTGGCCCCAATCCATCGAGCGACCCAGACTCCAAAAGCGTGTGGGGCTGCGCACGATCAGCGCATCGTCGGTCACTTCGTAGGTGGTGGAATAGTCGATAATGTGGCCGTACAATAGGAGCGCTCCCCAGGCAATAAATGTCCAGGCCATTGCCTCGACAAAAAAGACTCGGTTCAGCCCCATAGAAAAGGTGAGGATACCCGCGAGCATCACCGCAAGAGCCGCACCCATCGACTTGGGCTGGCCTTTGAAAATCAATCTCTCAACCACGGCATCTGCTTGTAGCGTCTCTGCCATTTCATACTCTCCCTCTGACACGGATGGTGAAAATGCCCCGTTTCGACTCTCAAAAGTATAGCTGTATTTGAACAGATTCTCAAATTGTTTAAGCTACAGTGCTACACCAGCCTACAATCCTAACTTACAACCAATACTAACTTACAACACAAGCCGGTACCCCCGCCCACGCACCGTGGTGATGAAACGTGGGGAGGTGGGGTCTGGCTCGATCTTTTGACGCAGTCTGCTAACCAGCTTTTCAATCCGGGCATCGTCAACCTCGTCGATATATTCATCCCCCCACACACCAACGACAATTTGATACTTGTCGATGATCTTGTCCGCATTGTCGAACAACAGGGTCATCAATTGGTATTCCAGCTTCGTCAAGGTTTCTGCAGGTTGACCGTCGATCAAGATGCTACCGCTGTCTGCATCCAGCCACAGGCCCGTGCTCGTTGCGGCTTTCTGTTTCTGTTTGGCTTGGGCCTCGTGTTTGATTTGGATAAAATGGGCAAAGAGTTGAGAAAAAGCGCTATAGTCGCCCTCAACCCGTGCAAGGATATGCCGTTCTTCCAGATCGCTCAATTGGCTTTGGTCGGCTGGCTGGTTGCGGAAAAGTGCGAACAGAGCTGCTTTCTGGTCTGCTGTGCAATTTTGCCATATCTTCTGGTTTTCCTGTTCCAGGGTTGGGCTTTCGTGAAGCAGAGGCACTAGCTCCCGCTGAACCAGCCAATGTTCTGCGCCTTCTCCAGCATCGACCAATGCATTGACCAAAATATGGGTTGCGCCGATCAATAACCCTGGATGACCACCAGTCCAGCTATAAAGAAATTCGGTGTCCGATTGTTCGATCTCCACACCAGCACCTTCGCCGGCGTTGCGCACATAGTGGGCCAGGTCGTCGACTGTCAACGGGGCCAGATTCCAGCGCTCTTGAACAAAAAGCTCGCAAAATTCGGCACAGTGGTCGCCGAAGCGGATTTCGTTCAGCGGTTCGACAGTAGCTGTGGCGTATGTCAGGGCCGAGCCATATCGATCTCTTTTGGCCCGCAGGTTCAAGCAAACCCTGGAGTCGATCTGGGCAAAAGGCTCGTCAAACTCGTCAAACAGAAGCACCAACTTGCGGCTGTCGGCCTGCACAGCCGCGGTGATGCCCCGGTTGAAACTGAGGGGAATCTGGAATTCGCTGGCTGGGGCAGTCAGCCCTTCGTAGGCCGCCAACAATTCGGTATTATCGAACAGCACCGGGTCGCTCTCGCGTAAACAGCGCAAGATCAACTCATAAATCCCCTGATCAGTCACCTCGACCATTCGATTGCAGTCGATGTAGACCGGCAAAAATTCTTTTGCCACCTCTCCCAGTTCCCGTTGCCATACATCAGGCTCGGCCAACAGTCGCAACAACCCAGACTTGCCCAGGTTGCTATAGCCTGTAATCTCTACGCATTTGGATTGATGGAAACGCTCCAGTATTTGGTGAACGTCTGTATGGCGGGCGTAACTTCCGTCGGGGAAACGCAGGGCTGAAGGCATGCAGAGACTCCAAAAGCGTGAGAGTACTGGGTGCTACCAGAAAATTCGTGTAGATATGGTGTTTGGTCTGTCCCCGATCCTAACCCATCAACCTTCGTGCAGCAAATCATGGGCCAATACCTCATAGGCAATCAGCGGATCGATCTGGCCCACATTGGCAACCGTGGGGCTAAGACCGGTAGGGTCCCACCAATGGCCCGGCTGCCGGGGCCAAATTGCCTCTGGCCAAGGACCGCTGACCAGGCGCAGAGGCGGCCACCCCGCCATAGCAGGCGAACGTGTATTCGGTTGGGCAATCCGCAAGCGTACGCCCTCCTCTCCCCCCAGCGCGCAGGCATGAATCCACAAGTGGTCGGCACAAAAGAGACCATGCAACGCGGGCAGATTGTGGATTTGTCGCCAAAGTCGTACAGTCTGAGCAAAGCTCCAGGATAGACTGCGCACCTCGCTGGGCGGGGTGATCCAGCGGGCGATGCTCTGGAGAGCGGGTGTGGCCCGGCAGCGCCGCCAATAGAGCCGAGAAGCCGCCACCGACAGGGAAGTGGTGCGACGAACCCCTGGCCCAGGGGTCACGTTTTCTACTGCATCCGCCGCCAGCCCGCCAGGCAAATGAGCGTACATCTCCAAAACGGTGCCAGCCAGCCAACGGTTGCCCGCAAAATAGAGGGCTGGCCGATGGCTCTGTGGAACCTTCTCCAGTGCCTGAGCCACCTCCTGGCTCAAAGCCAAGACCGCCCGACTTGCCCTGGAACCCGGTCTGTCGTAGCCGCCGACGATCACCGCCAGGTCTGGGCGGATATTGGTAAAATCTTCGGCCAGCCGGTTGGGGGCGTCACCCATGCCAAAGCGATAGACCGCCACCGTGCGACAGACAGTCGAATCCAATGCTGCCTGGGCTGCGGCCAGACTTTCGTGGCCTGTCAGCCCGCCAACCCAGACACGCAAAGGGGGCAATGGATCCACCGCTGCTACCACGTGCCCCAATCCCAGGTTTAACGCCGGATCCGGGCTGTGCATGTGGGGCGCATCTTGGTTGTCATCCCAAAGCGAACGTCCCAAACGCAGCCCCAGGTTTTGGCTGGCCCCCCGCAATGCAATAGGGTGCGAAGCGCCGCTCGTATCGGATAGAAAAGTCGATTCCCAGGCGATCAGCCGATGGCTGCCTGCCACTGGCTCGATGAGTGCAGCCGTCACCTTTGTTGTGTCGGCGCTCAATGCCAAAATAGAGCTTGATTGGGTCGGGGGTAAAAGTTGGCTGCTCATCACGAACCACCTTGCCAGAATGCCATCAGCCACCGCCAAAGCTCTTGCACGGGTTGGGCAAAGAAGATCGAATCCAGCCGGGCGATGAGCAAGGTGATGCGCGAAGCAAAGAGCCGGGCAAAGATGACGCCTGCCGTCAGCCACAGGGCGCGCTCGCCCAACCAGGCCCATCCCACCAACAAGGGGCGCAACAGACGAGGAATCTGATCCGAATCTCCGTTGATTGCACCCAATTGGAGATGGAGAAGCGCGCCACCGGTGATGGCCAGGGTGAAGAGGCCAACCAGCCAAAGATTGGCTGGCCCGTCGAACAGTTGCCCCAATTCTGCTGCGCGCCGGAACTGGGGTAACAGGGTGCCTTGCAATGCGCCAGCGACGCCCGCGCCCAATCCCACCCCCACCAACAAGGCAAGAGGTAGAGCGGCCATGTGTCGCAACCAGGGGCGTTTTTGCCCTTTGTCGCCGCGCAGATAGTCGATGCCTCCGGCCCAGATCAAAAGACCGACGGCAAGGGGGAGCCAGCCATCCCACAGAATAGGCGCGGGTTGGCCGCTGCTGTCCACAAGAGGTTGGGGGTTTGCCAGCAGGGGCGCAAACAAACGGGGCCACAATACGTTGCTCCAAGCAAGCACCAATGTATAGGCCAACGTGACCCCGACCAGCAAGAATTGGGCCGCACGCACCAGCCAGTTATCCCGGATGATGAAGCTGAGGATCAGCAGAGAAAGTACAAGGCCAATCAGAAACCCGGCACTCTGCCAATAGGCGGGCAACGTGCTGTCCAGTGGGGTCACGGTGTCCTCCTCTGGGCCAGGCCGACCAGATTGCCGAGAAAAATGACAAGCAGCAGCATCGCCAGCCCCCAGTTTTGGCCGCTGATGTGGCGAAGCTGGCGCTCTTGGCGGGCCGCGGGGATGGGATCTGCCAGAAGTTCCTGGTAGGCCAGTCCCCCGGCATAGCCGCTGACCAGGCCGCTGAGTTGCCCACTATCCACATAGGGGCGGATGACTGGGTCGATGGCGGCAGTGCCAACAGCAATCATGGGCGCGTTATTCAGGGGCTGAACTTGCTCGATCCATCGCTGAATTTCCTCCGAGCGTGCTGCCAGGATAAGGAGGAGAGCCGGGTTATTTTCGGCTAGATTTTCGGCCAGGTTTGCGCCTCCTATCTGGCTGTCGATGGCGCGCCCGCGCATGTCAACCGGTATACCCTGGGTGGGGGCCTGCCCCAGCAGCGCCAGGGATGCCACGCCTCCTGGCAGGTAGCCACCCTCGAACAGGCTGTCGCTTGAGCGGCGGGCGGTCGATGTTTGGGGCGCGTCGGCCCGTACCTGGGCCAGCAATCGGCGGGCTGTGGCCGGGCCACCGGGGAGTTGGCTCACCACCAACAGGCGGGCATTTTTTTCGAGCAGATGCTGGATGATTGGTCGTGCGGCAAGGTCCATCTCTCCGGCTGTGCTGGGATCGTAGGCCCAATTGACCAGTACGGTTGTCTGGATGGGCAGGGTGTCGATGGTGTTGTAGGCATCGACGACACCAGGCCAACTGTGAGGGCGGCTGCTGGTGGGTGGGTTGCCCGCCCACAGGCCCAGCAGGATAGCGGACAATACAATCCCATAAATCCAGTTGCGCCGCCACAGTCCCTCTCCTTGGCCGTTGGGCGGTTCGGGATGCAGGGTGCTGTTGGTTGGGTCTTCCAACATTGGGACATCTGTGGCAAAAATCTGGCGCAATTCCCGGCGCATTTCATAAGGAATATCCACCAGCATCGAACCGGAAGCCGGAGGAATATCGACAAAGAGTTGGCCGCTCGCCATATCTGCCGGGTCGATCAGTCCTTGCAGACCACCGATCATCCGTTGGGGAGCCGAAGCCGGTGGCCGGGTACTATCTTGGTCGTCTTTTTGGGGATGCAGCCAATCTTGGTTGTGTGGGGTTGGTTTGTCTTCTTGGGGATTGGCTTTGTCGTAGTTTGGGTGCAGCCAGGGTTGAAAGCGAGTATCCGGGGTTGCGGGGCTGGGCAGAGTGGGCGATTCCCCTTTGTCCTTGGGCTGCTTGTCTGGGGAT
>JAHEML010000258.1 GCA_024643705.1 Caldilineaceae bacterium
GCTGATTGGCACAGCCATCGCCCTCTTTGTCATGAACCCCCAATTGGCTTTGTTGGCCCTGTTGACAATGCCCCTGTTGGCCTGGCAAGCAACCCGTTTTGGCGTCCACTTTCGCCCGCTATCGCTCTCCATCCAACAGCAGATGGCGGTGCTGACCACCCGCCTGGAACAAAATTTGCGGGGAGCACGCATTGTCAAAGCCTTTGCTCAGGAGGATGAGGAGATTGAGCGCTTCGAGAAGGAGAACCGGGCCTGGTTCGATCTCTCTGCCGAGGCAGCGCGGCTACAAGCCATCAACATCCCCCTGATGGATTTGATCGCCAACGCGGCCACGGTTTTCATCCTTTGGTATGGGGGGATGCTGGTGATCAACGACCAGATCAGCGTAGGTGATCTGGTTGCGTTTACCACCTATTTGGCCCAGATGGCCGGGCCGGTGCGCCGCTTTGGGATGATCATCCCGGCTATCGCCATGGCTGGTGCGTCGGCAGAACGCATCTTCGAGATATTGGACGCTGATTCCCAGGTGGAAGACGAGCCGGGTGCACCCAATTTGCCGCCTGTGCAGGGTGAATTGCGCTTTGAAAATGTGGCGTTTGCCTACAAGAAACCCCATCGAGTGCTGAATGGAGTCTCGTTTGACGTGAAGCCAGGACAGGTGTTGGCGCTGCTGGGACCAACAGGTTCGGGCAAGTCGTCCATCACCAACTTGATCCCCCGTTTCTACGATCCTTCGTCCGGGCGCATCACCATCGACGGGCACGACATTCGCAAAGTGACCCAGGCATCGCTACGCAGCCAGATTGGTATCGTCCTGCAAGAGTCTACCCTCTTCGCTACGACCATCCGGGAAAACATTGCCTTTGGTCGGCCCGACGCCACGGATGCAGAAGTCATCGAAGCAGCCAAAGCGGCCCAGGCCCACGATTTTATTACGGAGATGAAGAACGGCTACGAGACAGAAGTGGGCGAACGGGGTGCAACCCTCTCTGGTGGGCAGCGACAACGTGTAGCCATTGCTCGTGCCCTGCTCAAAAATCCCCGCATCCTCATTTTGGACGATGCTACAGCCAGCGTGGACACAGAGACCGAGCGGCTCATCCAGAAAGCCCTGGCGCGCCTGATGGAAGGGCGCACATCGGTTATCATCGCCCAACGGCTGAGCACCGTGCGTCTGGCCGATTTGATTCTAATTTTGGAAAAAGGACGAGTGACCGGGGCAGGAACCCACGAAGAATTGTTGGCGACATCCACGCTCTATCAGCGCATCTACGCGGGACAGCTAGAACGCGCATAATTCACCGTTCACCATTCAAATCACAATTCACCATTCACAATTCACCATTCACAATTCATTATGAGCTTCTCAATTGGATCGGTAGGACGAAGTGGCGGGCCGGGGCATGCATTGCGAACCCTGGCAAACGAAAAAGAGGGCAAAGCCTTTGACCCCCACGTAACCAGGCGGCTACTGGGCTTTTTGCGCCCCCATGTCGCAAAAATGGCCTGGGCATTTGTTCTGATGCTGATGGCAACCGGGCTTACGTTGGCTATCCCCTACCTGATGAAGGTGGCGATCGATGGTGCCATTGTCGCCAAAGATGCCGACGGTTTGGCCCGCATCTGCCTGTTGATGGGGGCATCGTTTGTTGGGCTGTATGTGGCAACCGCGGGCCAACGCTACTTGCTCTCTTGGGTGGGGCAACGGGTGCTGGCAACATTGCGCTCACGACTGGTCGAACATTTACAGCGTCTCTCCCTGGGGTATCATGACAAGCATATCATCGGTGTCACCATTTCGCGGGTGATCAGCGATGTGTCGGTGATTAACGAATTGCTTTCCCAGGGGTTGATCACCCTGGTGGGTGATGTGCTGGTGCTGGTGGGAACCATCGTTGTGATGCTGACCATGAGTCCCCGGCTGGCACTCATCACCTTCAGCGTGATCCCCCTGATGCTGATCGCCACCAAGCTCTTTTCCAGTCGGGCCAAAGAAGCCTTTCGGGCCACCCGGCGTAGTGTGGCCGCCATTGTGGGAACCCTGGCCGAAGACTTGACAGGGATGCGGGTGATCCAAGCCTTTGCCCAGGAAAAACAGGCCCAGCGTCGCTTTGCCGAGGTCAATGCAGCTAATCGGTCGGCAACGGTCAACGCCATGAGCCTCTCGTTCGTCTTTCTGCCCACTATGGACTTTCTGGGCGTCTTGTCCACTGCGGTTGTCCTTTGGTTTGGTGGGCGGGCCGTGGCAGCCGATACACTTTCTTTGGGTGTTGTTGTGGCGTTTCTGGCCTACGTCAGCCGTTTCTTTCAGCCCGTGCAGGAACTCAGCCAACTCTACACAACCATGCAGCAAGCCATGGCTGGCGGCGAGCGGGTGCTGGAATTGCTGGATTCGGTGCCGGAAGTACCGGAGCCAGAAACCCCGCGAGAGATGCCCCACATCCAGGGGCGGATCGAGCTGGATCACGTACACTTTGCCTACAACCCAGAGACCGAAGTACTCCACGATGTGTCCTTGGTGATCGAGCCGGGACAGGTGGTGGCACTGGTT
Organism: Caldilineaceae bacterium; assembly: GCA_024643705.1. Lineage (GTDB taxonomy): Bacteria > Chloroflexota > Anaerolineae > Caldilineales > Caldilineaceae > JACQGT01. The sequence goes on from JAHEML010000258.1 coordinate 2,552, forward strand.
GGGCCAACCGGCGCGGGCAAGTCGTCCATCGCCAATCTGGTGGGGCGCTACTACGATGTCACCAGTGGCGCGGTGACCATCGACGGTATCGACGTGCGCACCGTCACCCAGCAGTCGTTACGGCGACAGATGGGGCTGGTCTCCCAAGAGCCGTTTCTCTTCCCAGGCACAGTGGCCGACAATATCCGCTTTGGTCGCCCCGACGCGGATCAGGCCGATGTGGAGAGCGCTGCCCGGCTTTCCAACGCCCACGAATTTATTGTAGACCTGCCCAATGGCTACGCTACCAAAATTGTGGAAGGCGGCGTCAACATCTCTGTGGGGCAACGCCAGTTGATCTGCATTGCCCGGGCCGTGCTGGCCGATCCCCGCATTTTGGTGATGGACGAAGCCACAGCCAGCGTGGACACTGTCACCGAAGCGTTGATCCAGGAGGCCCTGGACCGATTGCTCTCTGGGCGTACATCTGTGGTTATCGCCCACCGGCTCAGCACCATCCGCAACGCCGACATCATTTGCGTCATACAGGATGGCAAAATTGTAGAGCAAGGGCGGCATAGCGAGCTTGTGGCTGTCGGCGGCGTCTACAACAACCTCTACGAACGTCAATTCCTCAGCGCCGACGCCGCACACCAACAGGTTTAACACAGCGGCGCAGACAAGCACAGGGCGCAGAGAACCGCTTTGCATCTTCACAGCTTTGCCTCTGTGCGTTGACAATTAGTTTCTCTTTTTCCAATGACAGGTAAAACCCATGCGCAAAGCCGTCATCACCGGTCGACAACAGGGTGGGGCAATCGATGTGCCCACGCCCACAGCCAAAGAAGATTGGGTGCTGGTCAAGGTTCATACAGCCCCTCTTTGTACCGAATACAAAAGCTTTCTTTCCGGCGAACCCAGCGCCTTTCTTGGTCACGAGGCCGCGGGCGAAGTGGTAGAAGTAGCCCAGCCTGGCCGTTGGCAGGTAGGGGATCGGGTTGTGGTGATGCCCCAGAACCCCTGCGGTATCTGCCCTCTCTGTCTGGCAGGTGACTACATCCACTGCCAGGATGGGGTGGATTTTGCCGCGTTCCACGGCAGCAACGAAGGCCGGGCCACCATGGCCCAATATCTGCTCAAACAGGGTCGGCAGCTCGTGCCCATCCCCGACGGCATGAGCTACGACCATGCGGCCATGGCCTGCTGCGGATTGGGGCCAACATTCGGCGCGCTGGAACGGGTGTCCGCGGGGGTATTGGATACCATTCTCATCACCGGCTTAGGCCCGGTGGGGCTGGGCGGGGTGATCAACGCCACCTATCGCGGGGCACGGGTGATCGGCGTGGAGAGCAACCCTTGGCGGGCCGAACGGGCGCGGGAACTGGGCGCAGAGGCAGTGATCGATCCCACGGCAGATAATGCTTTGGAGCAGATTTTGGCCCACACCCACGCCGGACGCGGGGTGGATCACGCCATCGACTGCTCCGGTGTAGCCCCAGCGCACCGGCTCTGCATCGACGCCACCCGGCGCAAAGGCACGGTATCGTTCGTGGGCGAATCCGGGCGCAACCCCACCGAACTCTTCGTCAGCGGCGACATGATCCGCAAAGGGCTAACCCTCCACGGCTCCTGGCACTACAACTTGGCCGACACACCGCACATTCTCCGGGTCATCGCAGCCAATGGTGACAAGATCGACAGGCTGATCAGCCACCGCTTTGCGCTGGACGATGTACAAGCAGCGTGGGAAACCCAGGTAAACGGGCAATGCGCCAAAATGCTGCTCAAGCCCTGGGAACCAAACAGGTAACCCGTCTCCCCTGCACCATCGATTCGTTATATTTTCATGTATACTACCAGTCAGTTATCCATGCCCGATTGGGCATAATCAGCTAGGAAAATAGGACGCTGACTTTATCCGCGCTCATCCGCCCGATCAGCGTCATCTGCGTTCTATCATCAGGACAAAGAGGAGAAACCGATCATGAAACGAATCCGATTCGCGATTGCCTTGCTTGCCTTGCTCTTTTTGATGGGGATGGGCCAGGTTGCCCGCGCAGCAGATAACGCCCCCCTGGCAACGGTGGCAACGAGCGGCCCACGACTGAATGTACGTCAGGGACCCGGCTTGGGCTATGCGGTCATTGCCAAAGCGACCAATGGCACGGTCTATCCACTATTGGGCCGCAATGCGGAAAGCAGTTGGCTCCAAATTCAATATGGCGAAATCGAGAGCGAATTTGGCTGGGTCTCCGCCGCCTATGTGCGTACAGACGCAGTGCTGGCAGACCTACCCATTTCCACAGCCGAAAGCGGTGCGCCCGCCTATCAGCATGCCCCGGTAACAGCAACAAACAACCCGCCGACAATGACAGGCCAACCCGCCGCCGCGCCCCAAAGCCCACAACCGGCCAAAACTGGTGGCAACGGGGCCGGTTTGATCGTCTTTCAAGAGAGCAGCGGCGGGGCCATTTACGTGATCAACGCCGACGGCACAGGGCTGCGTTTTCTGACAACGGGCATGGACCCGGCCCTATCACCCGATAGAAGCCAGGTGGCTTTTGGCCGTTGGGGTGAAGCCAGCGGCCTGTATCTGATCAACATCGACGGCAGCGGCGAGCGCAAAGTGACCCCAGGCGCACAAATCAAATACCCAGCCTGGAGTCCCGATGGCAGCCAGATCGTCTTCACCCAGCAGATTGGCGGCGGTGGATCGACAACCGTCGTCCTTCCTTGGGGTACATTCACACGGGTCTCGCCGGACGATTGGCGGTTGGTGGTCGTCCGTCCAGACGGCTCTGGGCTGCAAGGCGTGCCCGACCAACCCCGCAGCTTTAGCCCAAGCTGGACAGAAGAAGGGATTCTGTACGCGGTCAAAGGACGTATCCAGCGCACAGCGCCAGGCGACGCCACGGCAATCGTCTACGACGGCAACCCGCCCCTGCGCAACCCGGTTCTTTCGCCCGATGGCAAAACGATTCTCGCCACGCGCTTCTTCGCCGGCCATTGGGAGATCGCCCGCTTTGATGGCGACGGCAGCGGTCTGGCCCGGCTGATCCCCAGCAAGGGCAGCGAACACACCGTGTCAGCCACGTGGAGCCCCGACGGCAGCCGCATCCTCTTTTTGACAGACCGGACCGGCGAATGGGAGCTTTGGGTGATGAATGCAGATGGCTCGAACGCCCAGCCCTTTGCCCCCAATGCCCTGGCGGACATCCACTTTGTGTACGATTTCGTCGCCGAGCATGTGGCCGACTGGCGCTGAACGAAAATTGACGAGCGCTGGTTGAGTAGTTGGCAGACTCCTTTGATGTCTGTTCGCTACTCAACCAGCGCTCGCTCTTCTTTTGCAGCATATCCCACCCACCATTCGTTTCGTCGCGCCAATGATATACTGGTAGACAGTCGTGCAACCCCGTCTACCTGTAAAGGAGCGACCAGCCATGCCCCCCACTCCACTTGAACTGCCCCCCACCGAACTAGCCCAAAAAGCTGTGGCCCTGGCAGAACAATTGCTTACCCGCGCCCGCAGCCAGCAAACCGGCGACGAACGGGAACAGGCCGAACGGCTGGCCCGATTGATGAATG
>JAHEML010000259.1 GCA_024643705.1 Caldilineaceae bacterium
AAGTCTGGCACATGAACGAAGGCCACTCTGCGTTCCTTAATTTGGAGAGAATACGAGAACTTGTGCAACAGGGCGTCTCTTTCGACGCCGCGGTGGAAGCCGTGCGCGCCGGAAGCATCTTCACCACCCATACGCCTGTGCCAGCGGGCCACGATGCCTTTGCCTTCGAACTGATGGAGAAATTCTTCTGGCAATTCTGGGGGCAAATGGGCATCGACCGAGATCGTTTTCTCACCCTTGCCAGCCACGACCAAGGGTGGGGCAAACAGTTCAGCATGACGGTGCTCGCCTTTCATCTCAGCGCCTATCACAACGGGGTCAGCGAACTGCACGGCGATGTCAGCCGTAAGATGTGGCAAGAGATGTGGCCCGGAACACCCGTGGGGCAAGTCCCCATCACATCCATTACCAATGGGGTACACACCGGCACATGGCTGGCGGCAGAACTGCGTACCCTTTACAACCGCTATTTGCGTAGCGACTGGCTGGAAGAGGTTGACGACCCAGCCACCTGGGAAGCCCTGGCAACAGTGCCCGACAGCGAACTGTGGGCTGTACACAACCAGCGCAAAGCCAAAATGGTGGACTTTGTGCGGGATCGGGTGCGCCGCCAATACACCCGCCACGGCGAAGGCCCCCGACGCCTGGCCGAAGCAGGCCGACTACTGGACCCCAATGCCTTGACCCTGGGTTTTGCCCGTCGCTTTGCCACCTACAAACGGGCCACCCTCATCTTCCGCGACGAGGAGCGCATCAAACGCATCCTCACCAACCCAGAGCGGCCTGTCCAGATTGTCTTTGCGGGCAAGGCCCATCCCAAGGACGAGCCGGGCAAGGCGTTGATTCAACGCATCTACCAGCTAGGCCAGCAACCAGAGCTTGCAGGCAAAATTGTCTTTGTGGAAAATTACGACATGAACGTGGCCCGCCACCTGATCGCAGGTGTGGATGTGTGGCTCAACACCCCCCGTCGTCCCTACGAAGCCAGCGGAACCAGCGGCCAGAAAGCAGCCTTGAGCGGCGCACCCAATTTCAGCATTCTGGATGGCTGGTGGCGGGAAGGCTACGACGGCAGCAACGGTTGGGCTATCGGGGAGGAGCGGGAGTATAAGGATACCGAAACCCAGGATGAAGCCGATGCTCTTAGCTTCTATGCTACCCTGGAAGATGAACTGCTTCCTCTCTTTTTCGAGCGCAACGAGGCAGATATCCCCCTGGGTTGGCTGGAAAAGATGCGCCGATCGATTGTCACCTGTGGCCCCCAGTTTTCCATGCGGCGGATGGTGAAGGAATATACCGAGCGGCTTTACCTCCCCGCCTTGGCTACGGGCCTGGCTGCGGGGGCTGATAGTTACGCCTCGGCCCGTGCCCTCGCCAATTGGAAGCGCAAGGTGCGGGATAGCTGGTTCAGCGTCAATTTGCAGTTGGTGCAGGGAGCACCCGCGCAAGCGGCCGTGGGTGATGCCCTGAGTCTCACCGCCCGGCTCTGGCCTGGTCGCCTTTCCACCGACGATCTGGCGGTAGAAATTGTGTTGGGCGACGAGGGCGGCAGCGAATTTGCCGGTACGCCGGTGGTCATCCCCATGCAGCCCGGCGAGAGTCACAGCGACGGCAGCATTGATTACACCGGAACCGTCTCCCCCTCCGAAAGTGGTCGGCTGGCCCTAGGTGTGCGGGTGCGTCCCAGCCATGTCGGAATGATTCACGGCTACGAGTTGGGGTTGGCCCGCTGGGTATAGGCACATCCCGCGTCAATTTCTCCAAATTCTCGTCGGCATCAGGCCCCACAGCCCGCTGTATCCGCGACCAACGTCCAACAAAAACACCTGCCAGATTTCGCTGGCAGGTGTTTTGGATCGCTCCTACTGTCGCTATATCAACTAATGGTTGACTACAAGACGATATCCTTTATCCTGTAGAAAGACCAGTTCGCCTACTGCAGCGGGGATGAGCAGGGTTTCCGGCACCAAATGGTTCTGAATCTCTTCCAGTACCTCGTCTACCGTCATTTTGTCCACGTTGTACTCGCTGTTGGCCGCCAAACTGGCGTGCCCATGGATTGTCTGGTGTCAGGTTAAGAAGAGAACACCCCTTTTGTGCAACCCCTCGATGCTGCTATCGGCATAGTAGGGGTGATCCCGCTCCCGCACAACTTCCTCCATCTCCGCATCGTCAGCATCATCTGATGCATCGTCCGTCGGGGCTGGTTCTTCCTCGACGACACTGCTCTTGGCCCAGATGTTGCGTTCGGCAGGCATCTTTGTCTCTGGATCGGTGATGTTGAGAAGTTTGCCAAATTGAAACTTCTCCCAAATTTCGTCGTCATAAGTAGCCGCGTTGGCCGAGGCATAGGCCTGAATGACGATTTGAATCTGCTCCGGTGGCACACCGTAACTGAACTCGAACCCATTGAGCGCATTACGTGCGTTCCCAAAGAGGATGGGATTTTGAATATTGGGCCATTCAAACACCATCCGAACAGACAAGTCCCGGCGATTCACGATTCCTTCGTACACGTCATACTGGTAGAGCGGATCGTCGGGTTTTAGATCGTGGGCGGAAACCTGTCGAGTCTTTCCCATCAAAGCAGCAGCCGTAGCCACAGCCCCGGTGAGCTTAAATAGAGTGCGACGGCTTACCCCCTCATTCTTCATTTTCGGCATCATGTTGTCTCCTAACAATGGAACTGGTGAAGGACGGCGGTCGTCGGTGACAGTCAACAGAGATACCTGAACGCCTTCCTCCTCGGCTTGCAACCTAATCGGGATGAACATCACAACAAGAGGAGCGATCCGACAATAGAATAGCAACCGTGCGTTTGTTGAGCGTGTTTTCTATCGTTTGTTGAAAGCCGATATTGTGCTATTTCTAGTTCTCATCGTCCCCACCCAGTCCATAATGTGGTTGACAACCAGTGCTGTCACAGTTCCACAACGGCGTTTGTGTGGTCCCAACATTAAAGCAACCACCCGCATTGACAATACATGTGCGTAATATTGACAAAACAACAGAAACTATGTTACTATTTCTTTCACCTTATTAAAGCATATGTGAGCGAAAGGGGCCTTTTCATGCACATCCTCATCACCGGCGGAACCGGCCTGATTGGTCGTGCCCTGATCGACAATTTGGTTGCAGACGGCCACACGGCCACAGTTCTCAGCCGTTCGCCCCAGAAGCACCAATCAAGTCTCCCAACGGGGGTGCAAGCTGTGGCATGGGACGGCAAAAGCGCGGATGGTTGGGAACATTTGGCCGATGGAGCCGATGCAATTGTCAACCTGGCGGGCGAAGGGATTGCCGATGGGCGCTGGAGCGAAGAGCGTAAACAGCGCATTGTACAAAGTCGGGTGGATGCGGGCAAAGCCGTGGTGGAAGCCGTGCGCCAGGCCCAGACCAAGCCCAAAGTGGTGATACAGGCTTCGGCTGTTGGCTATTACGGTGTGGGCGATGATACATCCTTGCCAGAAGAGAGCGCACCGGGCAAGGATTTTCTGGGCCACGTCTGCTTCGACTGGGAGGCGTCCAGTGCAGAAGTAGAGCAGATGGGCGTGCGTCGGGTCATCATCCGCACAGGAATTGTGTTGAGCACCAAGGGCGGCGCTTTCCCCAAGCTGCTATTGCCCTTCCACTTTTTTGCTGGCGGCCCTATCGGCAGTGGAAGCCAGTACTTCCCCTGGATTCACATCGACGATCAAGTAAAGGCAATCCGGTTTCTGATCGAAAACGAGGACGCGAGCGGGCCATTCAACCTGGCTGCTCCCAATCCTCCCACCAACAAGGAATTTGTACAAAAGTTAGGCAAGGCCATGGGGCGGCCTGCGTTTATGCCGGTACCCTCCTTCGTCTTCAAAATCATCTTTGGTGAGATGTCCACCGTACTGCTCGACGGTCAGCGGGCGCTCCCCCAGGCGTTGCAAGCCGCAGGCTTTACTTTTGCCTACCCCGAAGCCACTGGGGCAACCCGAGACATCTTGCAGAAGAAGAAATAACCGTTATGCCAGCCATTTGGTGGATCCGGCGGGACTTGCGCTTAAGCGACAACCAGGCGCTTCATGCTGCAATGAATCATAGCAAGCAAGTGATCCCCCTCTTTATCTTCGATCCAATACTTCTCGCGTCGAAATATGCTGGGCAAAAGCGCATAAATTTCCTGGTTGAAGGTTTAAAATCGCTACACGAAACATTGTGCACCGTAGGAAGCCGCTTAGTTACTCGTAGCGGTACGCCAGCTACAGTACTCGCTCAGGTGATGGCCGAGAGTGGAGCTACAGCCATTTTCGCAGAGGCGGATTACTCCCCATTTGCTGTCCAGCGGGATGCCAGCGTCGCAGCATCGCTCCCTTTGCATCTGGTCGATGGGATGACCGCCCTGCCAGTGGGTACAGTTCGTAAAAAAGATGGCTACCCGTACACCGTCTTCACACCCTTCAAACGGCAATGGCTCGCTCAAGCAAGTCATGCCCATCTACAACCGCTTGTGATACCCGATCGGATTGCAACACCCGATTCAATTTCCAGTGACCACCTGCATATAACGGAGCCAAGCGCGTCCTTCCCCGCTGGCGAGGCCGAAGCAGTACGCCGATTGATGCAATTCACAAAGGGTGCTCATGCGGGCATTTTCGACTACACGAAACAACGAGATCGACCTGATCTCAACGGGACATCCCAACTCTCGCCCTACCTCCGTTTTGGAATGATCTCGGCCCACCAAGCCTTTGCCGCAGCCGGCCAGGCCGAGCGGCAAGCCGGGAACGCAGAGGATCGAAAGGGAATTGCAACATGGCGCTCCGAGCTGATTTGGCGGGAGTTTTACGTGAACGTCTTGCACCACTTTCCCAGTGTGCGGCAAGCAAGTTTCCGTCCAGGCTACGCCGAAATCGAATGGCGCAACAACGATGATGACTTTCGAGCCTGGTGTACGGGGCAGACCGGCTATCCGTTTGTCGATGCAGCCATGCGCCAGTTGACAACAACGGGTTGGATGCACAACCGGGCGCGCATGGTTGTGGCCTCTTTTCTTGTCAAAGATTTGTTGATCGATTGGCGGTGCGGCGAACGCTTCTTTATGCAGCACTTGCTCGATGGCGATCCAGCAGCCAACAACGGGGGCTGGCAGTGGGCAGCAGGAACAGGGACTGACGCAGCGCCCTACTTTCGGGTTTTCAATCCGGTTTTGCAGAGCCGCAAATTCGATCCGGATGGGGCGTACATTCGTCGTTGGGTTCCCGAGTTGGCAGCCGTGCCCAATCCCACCATCCATGCACCGTGGGAACTCACATTCGCCCAGCAAAAGGAAGTAGGTTATCGTATTGGCAGAGAGTACCCAGCACCGATTGTGGACCACTCATTTGCGCGAGATCGGGTGCTGGCTGTCTACAAAAGAGCAGTAAGCGCGTCGAAATCAAGCCGCCAAAAGAATGTTCGTCGCTTATGATTGAGGAGAAATTGAGATGAGTGCAACAATGGCAACTGGGTCGAAGGGGCAGGCGACCCAAACGAATACAAAGCTCCCCCGCAAAGATGTATTGGTCCTTTGGGGAGGCATCATCTTTAGCGCCCTGTTCACCGGTCTAATCTGGCTCTTGGGTGCGCGGCTGGATGCGATTCAACTACTGCCAGATACAGGTGCAAGCTGGTATTACTGGAAGCTGCCCGAACCTACTTTCTGGAGCCGGGCCACGGCCTGGGGTTTCTATTTTGCCCACCAGGTTACCCTTTGGGGTTTGATTTACTACGCGCAAAAGAATAAGGCGAAGTACACCACCGGTCTACATCGCTTCAACATCTGGGCGCTAGCAGCCAACGCCTTCTTCATCTTCCTGCATCTGATCCAGACGCACATCTGGTACGACGGCCTGGCCCAAGATGTCTCCATCTGGAGTTCCCAGGTCTCGGTCATTATCCTGCTGGTGTGGGTATTAGTGATGGAAAACCAGAGACGGGGCCTCTTCTTTGGCAAGCGCGCCCCCTTTTCCAAAGAGGTAGGTCGGTTTGCCCGCACCTATCACGGCTACTATTTCGCCTGGGCCACTGTGTACACGTTCTGGTATCACCCCACCGTAGACACAAGCGGTCATCTGATTGGCTTCTTCTATATGTTTCTGCTCCT
>JAHEML010000260.1:0-3380 GCA_024643705.1 Caldilineaceae bacterium
AGCCCGTAGGCCATGGCCCCCCAAATGTCGAAAAGGGCGTTGCGACGGACGAGAGGCAGGGCGTTGCGCAGGTAGGCAGGAACAAACGAGCGGGCAGTCGAATCATTGGGTGCAGACAAGACGAATATCCGATCAAGGGTGTAAAAGGCAAAGTCTTTCCATTGTCGCCGGAAGGGGAGATTGTGGCAAGTTGCCGCACCCAAGCAGTTGATCGAATTCGGTCGGGTTCAATTTCGTCAGCAGAGGTTCCGATACTACAATACATCATTGCCGCCCACACAATCCCAAAACAGAAACCGTATTTGCAAATAGCTGCACCGTAGATAAAGTCGTGTGGGATTTCGTAGACGCGGCTTGTAGCAGCGCAAGCATAAAGCCCTATTCTTTTCACGAGAATTGAGAGCATCTCTGTCATTTGTGCGGTTAAAAACCGCACCTACAAAAATATATTTCACGGTGTAATAACCACTATTCCACAAGGAGATTATATGAGGACACTGATCACTGAATTCATTAGCCTGGATGGTGTTGTCCAGGCTCCGGGGGGGCCGACAGAGGACACCGACGGTGGTTTTGCCCATGGAGGCTGGTCGATGAAATATTTCGATCCGGTGGTGATGGGGGGGATGTATGGCAAACTCGCCGCGCAGAGCGACGCGCTGATGCAAGGGCGTCGCACCTATCAGGTCTCGGCTGAAGCGTGGCCCACCCGCTCCGGGGACCCGTTTTCGGATTGGATCAATGGGGTGCAGAAGTATGTGGTGTCCGATACGCTCACCGAAACGGAGATCACCTGGAAGCCCACCACCATCATCCGCGGCGACGACTTTGTGAAGAGCGTCTCCGACCTGCGGGCGCAGCCGGGTGGCTACATCTACGTGTACGGCAGCGCCACAATGGTACGCTCTTTGCTCGACGCGGATCTGGTGGATGATCTGTTACTCACGATTGAGCCGATTATTCTGGGTGGTGGCAAGACGATCTTCGCGAGCAACGGGAAGGCGCTGCCGTTCGATCTGGTATCGACGGAGAAAGCCAGCACCGGTGCCCAGGTCTGCCATTACGTGCGTTCACGCTAGCGATATTCTCCAAAAATGTTGCACAGATGACACAGATTTTCACAGATCATCCAACCGCGATCCGTGCCTATCTGTGTCATCTGTGCCACTGAGGAGTATGGACGTTGTGCAGTGCTGTATCTCCTCTGCCGAATTTGCTTGTTGTTCCCCTACTCTTCCCAGCGCCGATCTGTCACCGAATAGCCACCATCCACTACCAGGGTGGTCGCGGTGATAAAGTCTGCGGCGGGTGAAGCCAGAAAGATGGCCGCGCCAGCCAGATCGTCGGGTGCGCCCAGGCGGCGGGCTGGGGTTTTATGGCGGATTTCTTCCCCCAAAGGGCCATCCAGCAATGCCCGATTCAGGTCGGTTTTGTGCCAGCCAGGCAACAGCGCGTTGACTTGGATGTTGTGTTCGCCTAGCTCTACACCCAGGGCGCGGGTCAGCCCTACCATGCCGGTTTTGGCCGCAGCATAGTTGACCAGGTTGGGCGGCCCCAGCAGGGAATACATGGAGCCGATGTTGATGATTTTGCCGCCGCGGCCAGCCGCCACCATGGCTTTGGCCGCGGCTCTGGCACAGAAAAACGAGCCTGTGAGATGGGTTTCGATGATGGCGGTCCAATCTTCGGTGGGCATCTCCAGCACACTCCCCCGCCGAGCAATGCCTGCGTTGTTGACCAGAATGTCCAGGCTACCGAAGCGGGCCACAATTTCGTCCACGGCCTGCTGCACGCTATTTTCGTCGCGCACGTCCAGTTCGATCACGGCGTGACCGTCGCCCAATTCGGCGGCAACGGCCGCGTTTTTGTCCTGGTTGCGTCCGGTGGCAACGACGGTTGCGCCGTGGGCTTTGAAACCCAGGGCAATCGAACGACCAATGCCGCCGTTGGCTCCTGTAACCAGAGCGACTTTGCCTGCTAATGAGAAGAGATTCTGCACGACTGCCTCCTACTGTTGAGGGTGATGACTGGATGAAAACTCATTGTGACAGGTGAGGCCCAGATGCGCAAATGAGCCTTTTCCATCCCGATCTCTTTCAGGTATACTTCCCTTATTTTGCTGTCATCCTCACAAAAGCCAGAAGAGGTATCTGAATGGAATCTGCCAACGCCGTGCCGCCCCGGGCATCCACACAGAGTATGCGCCTGATGCTCTACATTGCGGGTGTGCTTGTCTTTTTGATCGGAATCCCGCTCTTTTTGCTCACCGAACAGACCCAGAGTTACTTCGCGTGGACGATCTCATCCCATCTGACCGCGGCCTTTCTGGGCGCGTCCTATTGGTCAAGTTGTGTGTTGGAAATCGTGGCAGCTCGTCAGCGGTTGTGGGCATCTGCGCGTGTGGCTGTGCCCGCGGTGCTGTTATTCACAGCGCTGACACTGGTCATATCGCTTCTCCACTTGGACAAGTTTCATTTTGATAGCCCCGCCTGGCACACCAGGGCCGGCACATGGGCGTGGATGGTGGTTTACGCGCTTGTGCCGCTCGTTCTCAGCTATCTCTTGATTGCCCAGTGGGTTCGCCCCGGCCCCGACCCAGCGCGACGCGCTCGGCTGTCTATGGGCATTCTACTCATCTTGGGCAGCCAGGCCGTCCTCTTTATCCCCCTGGGAATCGGCCTGCTGGTGGCACCAACGACGGTTGCTGGCCTCTGGCCGTGGGCACTAACACCGCTGACTGGGCGGGCAATCGGCGCGTGGTTGGTGGGAATCGGTGTGGCAGCCGCCCACGGGGTGTATGAAAACGACGTAAAGCGCATCAGACCCCTGAGTTGGAGCTCGTTTGTGATGGGGTTGTTACATTTGGTGGCGTTGGCCCGTTATCCTGGCGAGGTAGTGTGGACAGAGATGAAGCTGTGGCTCTATGTCGGGTTTTTGCTCTCCATGGTGGCTGTGGGGTTGATGGGGTTCAGGCAAAGTAGGACGAGATGATGGATTGTCGGTTCTGGTTTGTCCCTACTCCTGTGCAACGACTTGAAACCTGGAAAGCATCCTAAAGCGTGGGCGTGAAATGAGCCACTTCACCTTTGGCATCCTGTCGATTTGTATTGCCAAGTGTCAGTGTTAATTCCCAATGTCTTCCATCCCAAAAGGGGCGCAGATTGAGGGTTGTGGCCTTGGCCGAATTAAGATCGGTCTTCTTGTCGGCACGGTATTTTCGCCACTCCTTGATTTCATTTTCGGACTGATTCACCGTCCCGGTGATGATAGCTTCGATCTCTTTGATGGTTGTGTCTTCATCGAAATAACTTTGCACCTGCATGGGCTGGCCGCTGAGATATCTCGGGTGGTGGCGTCTCATCATATGCTTCGCCATCTGC
>JAHEML010000260.1:3390-6114 GCA_024643705.1 Caldilineaceae bacterium
CGCCACCACTTCTTAGCACAAGGAATGGATCCTTGAAGTTGAGAGCCTGGTAATCCAGATCAGTTTGAACCGTAGCCAGTTTCAGGGCGGGGATTTGGTCAGGAATCTCGCCCTCAAGTTCCTGCATAAGTTCGAAAAGACCATTCTTGTTGTCAGCGAGCCGGGCACTTAACTGCCCTGCCTTTTCCTCTCCCATTTTCACTAATCCCGCGGCGAGTGCGGTGGTATGGGTTGCCCTTGCAACTTGAGTGACAGGGGGAGCTGGACCCAGAGGGTTTTCCTCTCCCATGACACCAGTGCAGATGGTAAGTAGTTTAGGTAGGGCATACTTCTTGGCCGCCTGTGGGAATGGTCGCGTCCACGTTGCCAACCAGTCCATGGCCCAGAACCGCGCATCCTGATCAATCGTCCGCTGAATTACCGGCGAGCCGCTCGAAAAGCTTGCAATCTCTACGGCCCGCGCCAGACCATCGTTAGGCTTTGTCTGCACCCTCTCTTCATCCATTTCTTCCCGCTGTATCTTTGGTTTCGTAAAGAGACGGGATGGAGACGGCAAATCGCTACGACGATGGAGGTTCGCAATGGATGAGGCATACCGGCTGGACCCTACGACAGATGCCCCTTCATCTTCTTCCCGCTGCACAGGCGGTGCTGGGGCAGCCACAGTGCGCATGACCTGTTGAGCCATGCGATCCGCTTCCTCCTCATATTTGTCGTTGGCAGGCCCAACCTGCAATTTCGTCTGGACAGACAGGCGTTGGCTCAACAAACGCCCTGTGGCACGATTACCAATTGTGCGTTGCAGATTGTTGATATCGGAGCGGGTGAGAGATGCCGACGTGTTTTGGGCACGTTGAAGCACCTGTTGGGGCGAAAAAGGGGCAACACTTTGCGGTTCGGAACGCGAAGTTTTTGACTCGATGCTATCCTGATTTGTATGTCCCGCGTTAGTCTGACGGCGCATAAGGATAAGTCCCGGTTAGCCCCAGAATGACCGTGATTCTTGTTGATTCCAGGGGAAAAGGCTGTCGCCACTATAGCATGGACAACGTGGGCTGGTCAATCGTAAAAAATTCATTAGGCTGACCAAATACAATCAATTTCCCATTGGGCAGGAAAAGCAAAATGGCTGCCAATAGAATTGCCAATAGAAAGAGCCGTCTTGACGTACAAGACGGCTCTTTCTATCTGATGCTTTTTTCTGCCTGATGATCCGCCAGGGACTCGAACCCCGAACCCGATGATTAAGAGTCATCTGCTCTGCCAATTGAGCTAGCGGACCGAACGCAAATTATTCTACCCTGCAGGCGGTGATCCGTCAAATTTTGGGCCGAAAGCTGTGCCGACAATAGGACCGACATTGCAAATAAACCGGATGAGAAATCCCCCTATTACCGTTTCCCGCCAGCCTACAGTAATATAAACGATATTCGATCAAACGAAGCGGATACATGACGACGACAGAAACAGAAGACCACAGGAGAAACTTCAATGGACACGACTTTGCATCTGCAAATCAGCCGCTACGCAGAACTCATCATAGGCCAGGGGGTCAACCTCCAGCCGGGTCAGTCGCTTTTCATCAAAACCGAGATTGTACACAGGGATTTTGTGCGGCAGCTTGTGGGCGCGGCTTACCAGGCTGGCGCACGTTTTGTCGAGATCGATTGGAGCGATCCCCTCTTGCAGAAAGAGCGCCTGGAAAAAAGTCGCGCCGAATATCTCGACTACTTCCCCGACGCGCTCACTACCCAGTTCGACGAACGGGTCGCTACAGGCTGGGCATCCATCAGCGTGGTGGGCAAAGAGCATCCCCACCTGCTGGATGGAGCCGATGCCGGCAGTCTGCGCCGCATGGAAACCGCCCTTTCGCAAAAACTGGACATCTGGCGCAGCGCAGCCATGCGCAACCAGGTGGCATGGTGCGTCTGTGCCGCGCCCACCCCCGCCTGGGCCGGCCAAGTCTTCCCAGAGCTGGATGACGAGTCGGCGATTACAGCCCTCTGGCAGGCGATCCTGGCCTCGGCCCATGTGGCAGCCGATGGCAGTGGCTCGGCTTGGGCCGACCACATCCACGATCTGGAACAAGTAGCAGGCTTTCTCAACAGCCAACCCATCGACACCCTCCACTTCTACGATCCTACCCCTGGCCCAGATGGCAAACCCAGCACCGATCTCACCCTGGGTCTCACGGCCCGCCCCTATTGGGTCAGCGGTTCGTCCCCCACCACCGACGGGCTAATCTTTTCGCCCAATATCCCCACCGAAGAGGCCTTTGTCACGCCTCACAGGGGCCGGGCCGACGGCTGGATGCGCTCTTCGAAGCCATTCTTCCCCTTCGGGCAGGAAGTGACCGGGGCCTGGTTTCGCTTTGCCAACGGCCAGGTTGTCGATTACGGCGCAGAGAAAGGCAAGGCGCTGCTCGACCAGTTTTTCGATGTAGATGGCTGCCGCCGCTTGGGTGAAGTGGCTCTGGTCGACGCCGATTCGCCCATTTTCCAGAGTGGGCTACTCTTTCGCAACACCCTTTTCGACGAAAACGCCGCCATTCACCTGGCTTTTGGCCGGGGCTACGCCATTGGCATCCAAGAAGGCGGAAGCATGAACGCCGAACAACTCGACCGATTGGGCCTGAATCTTTCCGCCCTGCACCTGGACACGATGATCGGAACCGAAACCATGCAGGTCACAGCCCGCTATGCCGACGGTTCCGCACTTCCCATC
>JAHEML010000261.1 GCA_024643705.1 Caldilineaceae bacterium
GGCTTTTGCCCGCATGTCCACCTTCACCGATGCACAAACCCTCGACGATACCATCGAGGACCTGGAGAAGTTCGGCCTGCTCCGTATTCAGGATGATCAATGCATTCTGCGCCAAGGAGCGGACATCGAAACTGGCATTGCATCCATGCTACAAATCTACGAAGACCCTATTGCCCGCCAGCAACTTCTCAACCGACTCTACCGGCGCACAAACCAGCACTACGACTAAGCTCTTGGTTTTTGCTGTCGGCCACCCAAAATCACAACCCAACCTGTATCAAAGCAACCGGCTGCGCGATGGCGTAGTTCCGGTTCTTTTTTTGTTGGGCGGATACAGGTATAATAGGCCCACTCAGCGGTTTTCATCCACGCAAATATCTATGCAGACTGGACGCTTCAGTGCCTCATCTTACTCTCCCCGCTGACTTCAGTGCGCAACGCAAGAGTGCCGGTGAACGGCGAATTCAACAACTGCGTTCATTATTGGCGGATCGGCGCAACATTCTGGTGCTGATGCACAACGACCCAGACCCAGACGCCATTGCCGCTGGCTACGCGTTGGAAAAGCTAATCCGTTATCTGATCCCTGGCGCGCCCATTACCCTGGGCCACGGGGGGATGATAGGCCGGGCTGAGAACCGGACCATGGCCCAGTTGATCGCCCCCCACGCAGTTCGTATCCCAACCCCCACTGCTGCCGAAGCCTTGCCTGCCTATGATGCGATCCTGTTGGTGGACACGCAACCCAGCGCGGGGAATCATCTGCTCTACGCCGTCGAATATCCCATGGATCAAGTGATCCTCGCCATCGATCATCATCCACCCAGGCGCAGCCAAATTCGTGCTATCCTCCAGGATGTCCGGCCAGAGGTGGGCGCAGCAGCCACGTTGCTGGCCGAATACGTGGCAATCGCCGAAATGCCCATCGATGCTCTTTTGGCAACCGCCCTTTTTTATGGCATCAAAGCCGACACCCGTGGCCTGAGCCGACACACCATCGATCTGGATATCTGGGCATATACGACTCTGCGCAACCTTGTAGACACAGAGTTACTCAGCCAAATCGAACACGTGCAGCTACCCCGTAACTACTTCCGCGGCATCAGCGATGCCCTGATGAACACCATGCTCTACCAATGCCCCAATGCCACCCAGACGACAGGGGGAAAAGAATTAAGCCCAGTGGACAAGAGCGAAGAGGCCGAACGGGGCACCGATGACGACCAAGAAGAAATCAAACAGGAAGAAAACAGACAAGAGGAAAACAGAGAAGACGAGTACGACGAACAGCCCTGTCTTGGCTATGTCTCCATGAGCCTTCTTTTTATGATGGAGCGCCCAGACATGGCATCGGAAATGGCAGACCTGATGCTACGCATGGAAGATGTTTCCTGGGCCATCTGTCTGGGCATCTTCGAGGATCGGCTTGTGATCTCTGTGCGCACCGACAAGTCCAACGCCCAGGCTGGGCGCATGGTGCGCAGCATTGTGGGCAAAAATGGGACAGCTGGCGGCCATGACACAATGGCGGGTGGGCGGATTCATCTGTCCAATGCCACCCCGGCCCAGCGCATTGCCGAATTGCACGCGCTGGTCCCCCGCTTTTTGCATAAACTGGGTGCCGGTGAAGCAGCAGGAATGCCTCTGCTGGACAAGCGCGCCCCATAAAAACAATCAATACAGAGTTCACACGAGGAGAAAATTCATGCCCATCAGCGCACCATCCCTGGGAGACGCAGAAGACCGACACGACCCCCGCTTTCAAAGCGACGAGATGTACGACACCGAATCATTGGATTTCCCTGGCCTGACAGCCGTACAAGCCGAAACCGTCCTCAAACGGCTGGGCGCGGGTGTGGTAGACAAGCTGGAACTGGTAGAGGGCATCGGTTGGAAAGCAGGCATCGAAACCACCGACCAAGGCGTCATCATCCACTTTCACGCCCACGACGAATTGCTCGACGATCTCCTGCGCCGCTTCGAGCAGCAGGCCGAGCGGGAGATGGCATGAGCATTGCGACTGCGCGGGTGGGCAGCAACATCGCGTTCATCAAATACTGGGGTGTGGCCGACGCCACACTGAACATTCCCCTCAGCAACTCGATCAGCATGACCCTGGCCGATGCCCACACCACCACAACCGTGGCCTGGGATAATACAGGCACATTGGATGGGGATGTTTTTGTGCTGGACGGCAACACCCAATCCCCGGCCCGCAGCCAACGGCTCACTCGTCACCTGGACATACTGCGCGGTTTGGCCGGGGTAACGTGGCGGGCATGGGTGACCAGCCAGAACAACTTCCCCACCGCATCGGGAATAGCCAGTTCGGCCAGCGGTTTCGCGGCATTGACAGTAGCGGGCAGCGCGGCCCTGGGGTTGGACCTAAGCAACAGTCGCCTTTCGGCCATAGCCCGCCGGTCCAGTGGGTCGGCCAGCCGCAGCCTTTTTGGCGGCTTTGTCGAATGGGAACAAGGTACCTCCGACGCCGACAGCGTGGCTCGTCCCCTCTATGGCCCCGAACACTGGGACCTACGCGATGTGGTCGCAATTGTCAGCGGGGAAGAAAAGAAGCTGAGCAGTGCGGACGGTCATCTGTTGGCAAAAAGCAGCCCCCTGCTGGCTGGACGCATCGACCATGTGGCTGGCTGGCTGGCCGAAACCCGCACAGCCATTGCCCAGCGTGAGATCCACCGGCTTGGCCCGATCATCGAGTTGGACGCGCTTGCCATGCACAGCGTGATGATGACCAGCAACCCCAGCCTTCTCTACTGGCAACCAGGTACACTGGAAATTCTCCAGGCAGTGCGCGCCTGGCGCGAGGATGACGGATTGGCCGTCTATTTCACCATCGACGCTGGGCCAAACGTTCACCTGATCTGCGAGGCAGAGCGCGCCACCGAGGTTGAAACCCGGCTCGCTGGCCTGCGTAGTGTGGAACGGATTATCTCCAGCCCACCCGGCCCTGGGCCACAACTGCTGGATGAACATCTGATCTGAACGAGACAGATATTTTCAACGCAAAAATATTTTCAACGCAAAGACACGTAGGAGCAAAGCCGCCAAGAGAAACAGATCGTCCTCTGCGTCTTTTGCCTCTTTGCACCTTTGCATAAAATGTTTCACAATCCTGTTGAAACGACAAAGGCGGTAGATACAATGGAACGAAAACTCCCCGGCGGCGCTCTCTCCAGCCGCCCTCTACACTTCATCTGGATCGCCGATTGCTCTGGGTCGATGGGGCAGCGGGGCAAAATTCAAGCGCTGAACAATGCCATACGCGAAGCCATCCCCCACATGGTGCAGGTAGCGGGCGAAAATCCCAACGCCCAGGTGCTTGTGCGGGCTGTCAAGTTTTCCAACGGCAGCCAGTGGCATGTGGCCCAGGCAACCCCCATGGATCAATTCCGCTGGGAAGACCTGGAAGCCGATGGTGTGACAGACATGGGCAAAGCCCTGCAATTGGTGGCAGAGCAGTTGGATGTGACCACCATGCCCGCCCGCGCCTTGCCGCCTGTGCTGGTTTTGGTCTCGGATGGCAAGCCAACCGATGATTTTAGCGCGGGCCTGCGCGCGCTCATGGAGAAGCCCTGGGGCACAAAGGCTGTGCGCATTGCCATTGCCATCGGCGACGACGCCGACAAGGCAACCCTGCAACGCTTTATCGGTCACCCGGAGCTGGAGCCACTGCAAGCCAACAATGCCGAGAGCCTGGTGCGCTACATCAAATGGGTTTCCACTGCTGTTCTCCAATCCGCATCGTCCCCCGCCAGCCAGACGCTGGATTCGTCGCCCAACACCAACGTGCCCTTGCCCCCGCCCCCCGAAGCAGCCCCCGACGCCACCGATGTCTGGTAAGCCAGTGGCTGGGTCTGGGTCTGGGTCTGGGTCAGACATTGGCACAGGATGGCAGACGATCTGTGCCAGCGTGCGCGGCGTGGCCCACATACGCAGCGGCGCGCCCAACCAGGATGCAGCACGCATTTGGCAGGCGAAAGGCCGTAGCTTGCCCCTGGTATTGGCTGTGGCCGATGGACACGGGAGCGCCGCCTATACCCGCAGCCACATCGGTGCCGCCTATGCGGTCAACACAGCCGTGCGTGTCCTGGCCCGCGATCTGCTGCCCCGGCTTCTCACGCCTAATCAGCCCCTGGACCTGATACTTGTTAAGCGTATATGCGACGAATGGCTCCCCAAACTGGTGGTGCGCCGCTGGCAAGAACGGGTACGCAACTACACCCGGCGCTACCCATTCTCGCCCGAAGAAAGCCGCCCTCCAGGGGATGAAAGCGACACCAGCGAGCGTCTTACACCCTACGGCACAACACTAATTGCGGCCCTGATCACTGAACAATTCCACCTCTACCTTCAACTCGGCGATGGCGACATTTTGACAGTGGCGGACGATGGCACGGTCAGCCGCCCGCCGCTGCCCACAGATGCCCGATTGCTGGGCAACGAGACCACCTCGTTGTGCATGGCCGAAGCGTGGCACAGCGTTCGTTTGGCTTTTCAGCCAGCGGTGGGTGACGTGCCTTCCCTGGTTCTTCTTGCCACCGATGGCTACACCAACTCGTTTGCCGATCCGGTATTCTTCGAGCAAGTGGGGGCCGATCTGTTGGCGGCCATCCGTGCCGAAGGGGTGGCATCGGTACACGAGCAGTTGCCCGACTGGTTGGTGCAAACCTCGGCAGCCGGCAGCGGCGACGACATCACCGTGGCGCTTGGGTTTCACGCCTTTCCTGATATGGTAAAATAACGCATGATGAATCAACTCCTCCAACCCACACAAACAGTCCGTACCCAGACATCCCAAACCCTGTGCGCCATCGATCACCTAATAGGGGGCGGCGGACAAGGCGAAGTCTATGCAGCGCGCCTGGGCGAACCAGCCAAAGGCCATTCTCAAACGCCCGTCGCCCTCAAGTGGTTCTACCCCCACTACTTGGGCCAGGATCGGCTTTTGGAGCAGCGGCTGACCGACGCCATCGCCGCAGGGCCACCCAGTGACCGTTTTCTCTGGCCGCAAGAGTTGGTGCGCAGCCCCCAAGTGGCAGGCTTTGGGTATCTGATGCCCCTGCGGGAAAAGCGCTTTTCGGGCATTGTCGATCTGGTCATGCGCCGGGTGAACCCTAGTTTTCGCTCCCTGGTTACGGCGGGCTTCGAGCTAGCCCATAGCTATTTCCTGCTCCACGCCAAAGGGCTGTGTTACCGGGATATTTCTTTCGGGAACGTCTTCTTTGATCCCAACAGCGGCGAAGTGCGTATTTGCGACAACGACAACGTGGGGGTGGATCGCAAGGCAGGGGGTGGTATCGGCGGCACAGCCCGCTTTATGGCCCCAGAGATTGTGCGGGGCGAGGCCGTGCCCAGCATTCAGACAGACCTATTCTCGCTGGCCGTGCTGCTCTTTTACATGCTGGTGAACCATCACCCCCTGGAAGGCGCGCGGGAAGCCGACATCCGTTGCTTCGATCTGCCTGCCATGACCCGGCTCTACGGGGCCGAGCCGATCTTTATCTTTGATCCAACCGATGATCGCAACCGTCCGCTGCCCGGCTACCACGACAATGCGCTGGCCCTCTGGCCCCTCTACCCGGCCTTTCTGCGTGATCTCTTTATCCGCTCGTTTACCACCGGGCTGCACGATGCCAGCCACGGGCGGGTGCGCGAGAGCGAGTGGCGCGCCGGGCTGATACGCCTGCGGGATTCGATCTACTATTGCACCCATTGCGGCAGCGAAAATTTCTATGACGGCGCGTCGGTACGTGCCAACGGCGGAACGCCCGACCCTTGTTGGTCGTGCAACCGTGTTGCCCAATTGCCCCCCAGAATGCGGCTCAACCGGGAGATTGTTCTGCTCAACCACGACACCCAACTCTACCCCCACCACCTGGACGACAGAGAACAGTACAACTTTGGCACGCCAGTTGCCAGCGTGGTTCAACACCCCCGCAACCCCCAGATTTGGGGCCTGCGCAACCTGACCGACGCCAAATGGGTCAGCCGGGAGCAGGATGGTGTTACCTACGATGTGCTGGCCGGAATGACAGTGACGATCTCGTCGGGAACCCGCATCCATTTCGGCCATCGGGAAGGCGA
>JAHEML010000262.1 GCA_024643705.1 Caldilineaceae bacterium
GAAGTCTGCCGTGGTTTCCAGCAGCTTTTGCAGACAGCTAGAGAGCCGAAATAGATTTTACGCACTCGTCGTGTCTTCTGGCTGCGCTAGCGTGTCATCTGATAGGTTCCACCGTGCTATTTGCAGAAATTTCGCCTCGATTTTGTAAACAGACTCAATCTTGTGAGTAATTCAGGCAAAATCAGAACCTATTTTGACAATATCGCCAGCCAACAGCGGTCATGATGGTGGAACTGCTTCAGGCCGCCCCGCAACCGACCATTCTCCTCGCCAGCCACAAACGTCTGAACCCAACTGGTGAGGTCATTTGGCAGTGGCCGGTCTACCGGTAGACCATCTGACATCGGGGGCGTATGAGACATCGGGGGCGCAAATAGTCGGCATTGTGGGAGATGTGAAAATACAAAGCGACATGCTACCCTATTTACTCGCAGCGCGATGCGGGTCGTCCCCAGCTTTACGATCAATGCCGACATCAAGCCCAGATGACAGCTCACTGTCGCAAACTGGGCGACCTGCGGCAAGAGGAATCCAGACGGCAGCGGATGTGCAGTCAAGATGCGGTTTCCAGCCATACCACCCACTTCTGAATCAGACATTGAACCGCGGATTTACTCTAAACTTAGCTCCGGAATGTGAGCAACTAGTATCAAGAACCAGCCGTTCTGTGGCAAGGAGGCCCGATTGATATGTCTCAAATTCGGCTTTGTTTACTTCTCTCGCTGTACACAACGATTATTAGGGGGATGAAACCGAGTACATTTCGGTGGGGATTTGCAGATCACTTGTGGTTGCAACGACGGGGATTGTTACATGAAATATGCTGCCTTGGCCTGGCATACTTTCACACCAAATTTCGCCACCATGCAGCTCAATCAAAGAACGAGCGATATAGAGGCCAAGCCCGGCTCCCTTCACGCCCTCTTGCCGCACCTTCTTGGTTCGATAGAAACTTTCAAACAGATGATTCTCTTCTTCTTGCCCAATGCCCGCACCCTGATCCGAGACGGAAATATGCAAAAACTCTCCAGCCGCGCCAGGCTGAACCGACAGGCCAAGAGTTCCACCCGTAGGTGTAAACTTGCTGGCATTGTTCAACAAATGACCCAAAACCTGTTCAATGCGGTCCGGATCGCACAGAGCTTGAGGCAAGTTTGGGGGAAAATCGACATCCAAATGTTGCTTTCGGGCAGTCAGCCGAGATTCCGCGGCCAGCAGGGCATCACTCACAATGTCACTCATATCTGTCGGTTGCAACACAATATCCAACCGATCAGCATCGATACGAGCCGCGTCCAACAACTCGCTCAAGGTTGTCAACAACCGTTGCGTCCCAACCTCGATCCAATCCAAATACTCTTGTTGTTCCAGGGTCAGGTTCTCAATCCCGGCATCCTGCAGAAGTTCTAAAAAGCCATAAATAGATGTGAGTGGGGTGCGAAGCTCGTGGGCTGCCACAGAGATAAACGAGGAGCGTATTTCGTTCATCAAACGCAGTTCTGTGATGGAAGCAGTTAATTCCAGGTTTTGCCGTTCCAGACGCTGCTGCAGCAGGCGCAACTCATTGTGGCGTTGCATCAATTCCTGGGCAACCATTCCATGATGGGTGGCTTCTTGGGCCACATAGAGAAAGCCATTCATGCCGCATGTTTCTGCGCAACAGGCTTGCACAACCAATGTTACATAACGAGTATTGCCGTACATATCGACCCGATTGACCGACTCGAGACGTAGTTCATCTATTTCGCCTGCCTGAATTGCTTGTAACGCCGCCTCGCTGGCTGCTAATTCAAGAGCCGATCCTAAGAGCGGTTGCCCAATATTGTCCGACTCGGCATTGTCTCCCCACAGGATTGTCTGGTCACCGTGAACTTCGGTAATAACCCAATCCTGGTTCACAAGGGCATAAGCAATACGCTGTTTGGCGAAGACCAGTTGCGCGATGGAGCTGTTCACTGGGCAATTCCTGTCGATGATTCTGCAAGCGCGCGGCTTAGATAGCGAAACATTTCTTCCACATTTTCACCAGTTCGTGCGCTTGTCACATAACAAGGGGCTCCCAAACGAGCAGCGCCTTCCTCTACTTGGCACAACCGAAGTTGCTGTTCAGGACTATCATTTTTGTTTGCGACAACGATCACCAGTGCCCCCGGACTAATACGTTGCAGATCCGCCAAATAGCCGTTCAAATTGAGGAGGGTTTCTGGTCGTGTCAAATCACAGACAAGAATAGCACCAGATGCGCCCCGCATATAGCTGCCGCGCATCTGCGAAAAATCCTCACTACCTGCCAAGTCCCATAGCATCATTGTCAATTCGACAATAACACCATCCTCCATTGGCACAGCCAGCGTTTTGCGGCTTACCTTGACCCCAATTGTACTGATATATTTTTCGTCGAAAAGATCATAGACAAAGCGACGGACCAAACTGGTTTTGCCAACTGCGAAATCTCCGAGCAGGCAGACTTTTTTATTAACCGTTCTCACGAGTCGATTCCTCGCCCAAAATCACTGGGTGAACTCTGCCCCAATGGACAGAAAGGATCTAAATTCCCGACTGGCTGCTTCGCTTAACGGTAAAGCCTCGCCAGAATAATTTTGCAAATACGGACGGACACGATCCTCAAAGGCAAAGATGCGCTGATGAAGTTGCCAACGAAACTTTTCTGGGACCACTCCATTTAACAACACACCGACATATGAATGCCGTGCGAACTCCATGATAAGCTCTCGGTTTCCAAAACGGATATGATGCAAATCCTCGCCACCACCACCTAATACCTGTTCGGCAAACTCCCGAATGGCAGTCAACATGGCTCCTACCAAGTCAGAATCAGCCGATCTCTCGTTTTGGTTGGCTGTCGCGTGCCACAACAATAGACCGCTCTCTCGATGAATCAGATAAATTTCTTCCACAGAAAAATACATCCCGCTCCGCAGGGCCAATTCGCCTATAGGAACGCCTGTAATCTGAGAACGCAGCCGCCAGCTTATTCGTTGGAAATTGGTGGCTGCCTGTATCCGTTCATCGATGGAACGAGCTAGATCACGCATAGCCTCGGTGACAGCCCGTACGACCAATTGACCGATAATCGGGTAGAGGGCGTCGATGACTTCGTTGCGGGATTCATGAATCTGTCTTCGAATCGCATCACCTAAAACTGGCGCTATGGCGAGGGCGAAGGCTTCTTTGTCGTCAATTCGATGGCGCAACGAATCGACATCCTCGACCAGCACCTGAATCCGATCCCGATCCGTGCCAAAAAGTATTTGCTGCAACGTCGAGAGCGCTGCGTCGGTCTCCTGTGGCTCTGCTCCAGGCGAAGTTGCGCGATGGTTGGCCCCATGTTCGCTTCCTGTTCGCCTGGCCAATGATCCAGGCTGGAATGTATTCGGGCCGTTTACAGAAACACCAACAGGCCGCTTTTGGGTTTCACGGCCACTGTCGTTCTCGCTTCGTATTACAGGATTTTCTGTACTCACAAGGGCAATCCGGTCTATTGTCTACTCACAACTGAATTCTATTCCTTCGTTTGCAAGAGACCATCCAGCACCGAAGAGAGCATGCTATTACCCTTTATCTGGTTGCCCATCTCAATCAGAAGGTCACCAAGCTGCTCTCGATCCACTTTTTCTTCGCTCAGCCGATCCACCGCCGAACGCATTTCGGCCCGCAACCCATCAATTTCGTTTCGAAAATCAAGCTGCGCGTCCTTCAGCTTTTTGTTTTGCCCGTTGTCTTGGGCAGAGAGTTGCTCGTTTGCTTTATCAAGTGCTTGTTGCAGACGATCCAAGTCTCGCTGAAGCGTAACAAAACGGGCGTTATGTTCTCGAATAACCCCACCAAAGAGGATTTCGCGTACCCGTTCCATGTCCTGAGGGGATGCCATGGGATTCTTGCTCTCTTTTGTACTCATATGTTCCCTCTCCTGGTAATCATTTTCTTCAAGCTAGATCAACAGCGTTACAATGGTCATTACATCTACGGCTTCATCATAAACCGATAACCGATCCCGCGTACCGTACTCACATACTTTCCTCGTGACGATTCAGTCTCAATCTTTTTGCGCAGGCGATGGATATGCACTCGCAACGTGTCTTCGAAAATTTCGTCCAAGGGCCATATGCGGCGCAGCAAAAAATCATTGGTCACGGTGCGCCCGGCATTGCGCATGAGCACAAACAATATCTTTGTTTCGGTTGGTGTCAATACCACTGTCTCCCCATCCAAAACAATTTTCTGATGCACAATATCCACCGAAAGATGCTCGTCTACCTGTACAACGGGGGAAAGCGTGTAGGCGAAATCGCCCATGCGCCGTAACACTCGACCTACCCGCGCCACCAGTTCCCGTGGGCTAAATGGCTTTGTCATGTAGTCTTCGGCAAAGTGCTCAATGCCCTGAATAACGATCTCCTCGCGATCTACCCCCGTGAGCATGATCACAGGAAGATCGGCAAATTGTTGCACGGTTTTGCAGAATGCGAAACCGTCCATCTCCGGCATGTTGATATCCACGATTGCCAGATGGGGCAAACCATCTTGAGAAATCCGGTCCAATGCCTCCTGGCCCGAATGGGCTGTCATCACCTGATAACCGCTCAAGTCCAGCTTGCTGCTAACCAGGCGCACAATGGCCGGATCATCATCCACCACCAATATCCGCGGAAACTCGGCTGCACTTTTGTCGGGCAAAATCGAATCCAATTCAAGACTCCTATTCACTCAATCGCAGGCTGAGCCAACCGCTGATCGCATCTGCCTTCACGTCGATCTGTTCTCCGCTCTGCAGATTTTTCACACCCACCACGCCCTGTTCCACTTCGTTCGGCCCCAGCAGCAATGCATAGGGAATCGAGCGTTCATCGGCATACTTGAATTGCCGCCCATAGCGATCCAGGTCCGGGTAGAGATCTACGCGCAGACCTGCAGAACGAAGATTCTGGGCCAAGACCAGAGATGCGCCCCGGGTGCTTTCGTCAAATTGAGTTACCATCACCTGGGGTTGCCCAGCCAACCGGGCCGGAAACATGTCCCGCTCTTCCAGCACCAGCAGAATCCTGTCCAACCCCAGCGCAAAACCACACGCGGGCAGGGTCTGGTTGCTGAACATACCCACCAAGTTATCATATCGTCCCCCAGCACCTGCCGACCCACTTAGGCCAGGAAACTCGATCTCATAGATTGCGCCAGTATAATAGCTTAGCCCCCGGGCCAAAAACGGATCCAGCCGCACATGTTCGGCGGCAGGCCCAAAAGCACACAAACCAAACACATCTTTTAGCCCAGCTACGCCCTGGCTGCCCTGCTCCGATCCTTCCAGCAGATCGCTCAGCCAACTCATTCGCTCGATCTCGGTCTCCGGCACACTCGTCATAAACCCCATCAATGTGCCCGTGGACTCCTCGCTGACGCCCCGATCCAGCAATTCGGCTTTCACGCCTTCCGGGCCAATCTTATCCAGTTTATCCACTGCAACCAATGCCCCGCCTTCCAACTCGGCAGGGATTCCAGCCACCTCCATCAGCCCACGCAGCACTCCCCGGTGGTTCAGGCGAATGGCAAAGCCACTATCACCGTTGCCTGCAAATCCCAACTCTTGCAGTACCTTTGCCCCGGCAGCCAAGACTTCTGCTTCAACCGTTGGGCTGGTGGACCCCACAATGTCCACATCGCATTGGTAAAACTCCCGGTATCGCCCCTTCGCTGGGCGATCCGCTCGAAAGACCGGCGCGATTTGATAGCGTTTGAAATAGCGGGGCAAATCATTACGATATTCGGCCACAATACGGGCCAGGGGAACAGTCAAATCATAGCGCAGACCAGCGTCGGTGATGTTTTCTTCGGTCGGGTTCTCTTCCAGAGCGCGCTGCAATTTATCGCCACGTTTTGCCACGCGGAAGATGAGCTGATCACCCTCGTCACCATACTTTCCCAGCAGAGTATCCAGCCGCTCCATGGTTGGCGTCTCAAGTGGTTCGAATCCGTAGCTCTGAAAAACGCGCTCAATGACATCGATCACGTACTTGCGGCGTAACACATCTTTGGGCAAGAAATCACGCGCCCCACTGATCGGTTTTGTGTTA
>JAHEML010000263.1 GCA_024643705.1 Caldilineaceae bacterium
CCGACTGCTGCCCGCCGCGGCGGGGGTGGCGGTCATCGGCTTCAACCCAGCGGGCCAAGTGCTGCTGGAGCGGGAATACCGTCACGGCGTGGGTGAAGTGGTCTGGCAGCTTCCCGGCGGGCTGGTGGATAGCGGCGAAGATCTGCGCGACGCTGGTCTGCGCGAGCTGCGGGAAGAGAGCGGCCACGCGCCATCCGCAGTCAACGACGAGACCGTACGCTTTTTGGGCAGCGTGTGGGACAACCCCGGCTTCGGCACAGCCACCAGCCACGTCTACGCGGCCTGGGGGCTGGAGCCGGTCAGCGACACCCGGCGCGATTCGGCGGAGTTTGTCACCCTGCATTGGGTCACACCGGGCTGGTTGAAAGAAGCCGTGCGCGACGGAACCATTCGCGACAGAGTGGTAATCGCGGCGGTGGGGTGGTTGGTGTTGAATGGATGGCTGTAGAGAGAATGCGTATTGCGTGCTGCGTATTTCGTAAGAAGCGGCACTTGAGACATTTCGCACAATACGCGTACGGGAGAAACAGAGTTTACTATTTCGCCACTTCCCTTCTATTTTCATAAGCAGAACTGACATGACCACTGACGCAACACGCAATACGCAATACGCAGCGCCCCAAACCTTCGCCCAAAAAGCCCTCGCCCGCGCTGCCGGTCTCGATTCGGTCGCGGTCGGCCAAGTGGTGGACGCCCGCCCGGATGTGGTATTGAGCCACGACAACACCGCGGACATCCGCCGCACCTGGCTGGAATTTGGGCAAGAACGGGTGACCATCCCGGAGAAGCTGGCGATCACCCTGGATCACGCTGTGCCTGCGCCGACAACGAAGCACGCGCAGAACCACGCGGAGATTCGGGCTTTTGTGAAGGAACAGGGCATCCGCAACGCCTGGGACGTGGGCCGGGGCATCTGCCATCAGGTACTCAGCGAAGAGGCGATTGTTCTGCCTGGTCAGTTGATTCTGGGAGCCGACAGCCACACCCCCCATTTTGGCTGGATGGGTGCATTTGGGGCAGGCATTGGGCGCACAGAAGTAGCGACCCTGTGGGCCACGGGTGAACTTTGGCTGCGGGTTCCCGAATCCATGCGCATTGTGCTGGACGGCGAACTGCCTCCCGGTGTCACATCCAAAGACTTCGCCCTGCGCATCATCGGCGATTTGGGGGCCGACGGCGGGCTGTACGCCTCGGTGGAATTCAGCGGAAGCGGCATCGAAGCGCTCAGCCTGGAAAGCCGGATGGTGTTGCCCAATATGATGGCCGAGTTTGGGGTGAAGACAGCGTACATCGCGCCGGACGAGAAAGTATTTGAGTATTTGGCCCAGCGAAGGGCCAGGAGAGATAAGGGACAAGAGATAGGAAAGTTGACGCCCGACCCTATCTCAAATCTCAAATCTCAAATCTCAGATCATGCCCTCTTCCCCGACGCCGACGCCGCCTACATTGCCGAGTACCACTACAACGCGGCCAAATTGGAGCCATACGTGGCCTGCCCCCACTCGGTGGACAAGCTGGCAACCCTCTCCGCTGTGGCGGGGACCCAGGTACAGCAGGCGTTTATCGGCACTTGCACCAATGGCCGGCTGGAAGACATCGCCGCCGCGGTGGAGGTGATCCGGGGCAAACAGGTGGCCGCGGGAACCCGGCTTCTGGTCATTCCTGCTTCGCGGGAGGTGCTGCAAGATGCCTTGCGCCTGGGCTACATTGCCGCCCTGGTAGATGCAGGCGCACACATCGGCACGCCCGGTTGCGGCCCCTGCATGGGCAACCACATGGGGGTCCCCGCGCCGGGAGAGGTGACCATTTCCAGCGCCAACCGCAACTTTCAAGGGCGCATGGGCACGCGAGACGCCGAGGTCTATCTGGCTAGCCCTGCTGTGGTGGCGGCCAGCGCGATTGCGGGAAAGATAGCCGGACCGCAAGCGATTCTTGACTGAAGAGATGAAACAGAAATCGTCATCAGAAACGTGAAACGTGATGCGTAAAATCAGAGCACGCACTCGCACGTTTCACGCATCACGTTTCCATAAAGCCACAAACCTATCCGAGGAGAGTTGTTCCTAATGCCCACCACCGGTCACGCCTGGAAATATGGCGACAACATCAACACGGATGTGCTTTTTCCGGGCAAATTTACCTACACGGCCCAAGGTCGGGCGGAGATCGCCAGCCACGCGTTGGAAGATTTGGACCCGACTTTTGTCAAGCGGGTGCAGCCCGGTGATGTGATTGTGGGCGGGCGCAACTTCGGCTGCGGATCGAGCCGGGAGCAAGCGGCGTCGTGTCTGGTCTACAATGGGGTTGGCGCGGTGATTGCCGAGAGTTTTGGCCGCATTTTCTACCGCAACGCCATCAACTTTGGCCTGCTGGTCATCACCTGCCCAGAGGCGGCCCAGGCCATCCAGCCCGGCGACGAAGTAACTGTGGATTTGGCCCGGCATCGGATTACCACCGCATCGGGTGAATTCGCCTTCCCGCCCTTCAGCGCCAGTGTGGGACAGATTTTGCAGGCAGGCGGGCTGGTGGAGTATGTGAAGGAGAGGCTGCGGACGTAGTTTGTATTGCGTAGTTTGTATTGCGTGAGAACGCCATATGGAAGAACAAGTGGCAAAGTCGTGTGGCGAAAATTCATCAACCTCTATCCTTTTTGGCACCGAAGCGATGACACTTCCTACGCAATACGCAATACCCAATACCCGGTCTGCCCATCAGGTGCAAAGCTATCTCCACGTCAAAGCGCGGGCCGGGCGCGAGGCGCTGATTGTGGGCGGTTTCACCCTCTACTTGCACATGGGGGAGCCGGCCAGCGGGGTGAGCTTGGTTCTGCCCATTCGGCCCAACGCGCCGCTCACTGCGCCGATTCTTGAGCGCATCGAGCATATTTTTGCCAAACGGGGGCACGTGGTCTGTTTTCAACTGCTGGACAGCTTTGCACCAGCCATGATCCAAACCTTGGAGTCGGCGGGCTATGGGGTGCAGGCAACCGAGCCGGTACTGGTCTGCGAGCCGGGAGAGGTACTCAGATTGCAGAACGATAAATTGGATTTTGTGACGATCTCGGCTGATTCTCCTCTGGAGGATGTGGCGGAGAACTGGAACATCAATGCCAGGGGCTTCGACCCCAACGCTACCCTGGCCCAACCAGCCGACGTTGCCGAATTTCGGCGCAGCCTGAAAAAGAGCCGTGCTTTCACCGCCCGTTTGGATAATGTGGGTGTTTCGGCGGGAATGTACACGGACATCCACGATGGGGTGACCGAGTTGGTGGGCATTGCCACCCTAGAAGAGTATCGGCGGCGGGGATTCGGCGGCGCGCTCACGGCTTTTGCCACCAGTACCACTTTCGACGATGGCGCGTCCCTGGTCTTTCTGGTTGCAGCCAGCGAAGAGGCGGGCCGGGTCTACCAGCGGGTGGGTTTTCGGCCCGTGGGAAACTTAGTGCTATTGACGAAGAAGCTGAAGGATCAGAGAGGGACTCAATCTTAACGCAGAGATGCAAAGAGGCAGAGGCGCAAAGTAAATCCGTGTCAATCCGCTTTCATCTGTGACTATCCGTATTCGTTCGCGAGCAGGCTTCCATGTACACAATCGCACTTATCCCCGGCGACGGGATCGGAAAAGAAGTTGTCCCCGCGGCGGCGCGGGTGCTGGAAGCGACGGGCTTGCCCCTCCATTTCGTCGAACTGGAGGCGGGCTGGGAGACTTTTCAACGCACAGGCAACGCGCTGCCGCCAGAAACAGTTGAAGCATTGCGCGGCTGCCACAGTGCGCTCTTTGGAGCGGTCAGTTCACCCAGCCACCGAGTCCATGGTTATTCCAGCCCGATTGTGGCCCTGCGCAAGATTCTGGATTTGTACGCCAACTTGCGCCCGCTGATCTCTGCGCCGCTGTCTTCTGCGCCGCTGTCTTCTGCGCCGCTGTCTTCTGCGCCTGTTCCGGGCAGCCGCACCGGTGTGGATATGCTGGTTGTACGGGAGAACACCGAGTGTCTCTACGTCAAGCAGGAGCGGTTGGAGGACGGGGGTGACAGGGCGATTGCCGAGCGGGTAATTACCCGGCGCGCGTCGGAGCGGATTGCCCGGATGGGCTTTGCGCTGGCGCAAAAAAGGCAAAAGGCAAAAGTAGAAGGCAAAACTGGGTTGGTGACGGTTGTGCATAAAGCGAATGTGCTGTCGCTGACGGATGGACTGTTTCGCGAAGCCGCGCTGGCTGTGGCCGGGGAGTTTCCCGGTGTGGCCGTGGAGGAGCAGTTGGTGGATTCCATGGCCTACCGGATGATTTTGGAGCCGCAACGCTACGATGTGGTTGTTGCTCCGAATCTGTACGGCGATATTCTCAGCGATGCGGGCGCGGCCCTGGTGGGTGGGCTGGGGCTGGTTCCCAGTGCCAATGTGGGCGATTCGTTCGTGCTGGTCGAGCCTGTCCACGGCAGCGCGCCGGACATCGCCGGGCAGGGCGTCGCAAACCCCATTGCCACCATCCGGGCGGCAGGGCTGCTGCTGGCCCATTTGGGAGAAAACGGCACAGCCCAACGCATCGAACATGCCGTGCAGAGTGTTCTGGCCGACGGTCCCCGTACGAAGGATTTGGGTGGGTCGGCGGGGACGGAGGACGTGACGAGGGAAGTGATTCGGAGATTTAGGGACTTAGAGATTTAGAGATTGGAGACTAAGAGATTGGGAGATCGGGGTATTATACTCGACAATTTCTCATCTCGTACGCTTCGACCTCTCAACCAACAACTTTACAGAAGGAGTTTACAAAATGGCTTTACAAACCGTAACCGCAACCGTCGAATGCCCGGAGTGTTTTGGGGAAGTGGAACTGAAGGACGTGATGCAGAACGAGATTGTTCAGTGTGCCGACTGCGGCGCGGACCTGGAAGTGGTGAGCATCGATCCGGTAGCCCTGGAACTGGCTCCGGAAGAAGAAGAGGATTGGGGCGAATAATATGAAAGTTGGTATCTTATACAGCCGTGTACGCGCCGAGGAGAAACTGCTCTTCGACGCCTTTCAGCGGCGGGGCGTGGATTTTGAATTGCTGGATGACGGACAATTGATTTTCGACATTTCCAGCACGAATGGGCATATGAAGCGCTTCGAACAATTTGATGTGGTGATGGAGCGCTGCATCAGCCACGGGCGCGCGCTCTACAGCCTGCGCATTCTGAATGATCGGGGTGTGCGCACGGTCAACACAGCCCGGGTGGCCGACATCTGCGGCAACAAATTGCAGACAACCAGCGCGCTCACCGCAGCGGGCGTGCCGTCACCCCGCACCCTGGTGGCCTTCACCGCCGAAGCCGCACTGGAAGCGATTGAGGAACTGGGCTACCCTGTCGTCCTCAAGCCGTCGGTGGGTTCGTGGGGGCGACTGCTGAGCAAAATCAACGACCGGGAAGCCGCCGAAGCCGTGCTGGAACACAAGGAAGTGCTGGGAACCTATCACCACTCCATCCACTACATCCAGGAATATATCCAGAAGCCCATGCGCGACATCCGGGCCTTTGTGATCGGCAACGAGACCATCTGCGCCATTTACCGGGACTCGCCCCACTGGATCACCAACACGGCCAGAGGTGGCAAAGCGACGGTCTGCACTGTGACACCAGATCTGAACGACATTTGCGTGCGCGCAGCCAAAGCCGTCGGCGGCGGTGTCGTCGCTATCGACGTGCTGGAAGACCCGGACCGGGGACTGCTGATCAACGAAGTCAACTACACCATGGAATTCCGCAACAGTGTGATGCCCACAGGTGTTGATATTCCTGGTCGCATGGTAGATTTTGCCCTGGACGTGGCACGCAACGGCTGGGCCGCGGCCAATGGCTGGAGCGAAGACGAAGAACGGGCCATCGGTCGGGTGACGTTGGCGGGAGAATGAGCGCGAGTTGCGAGATGCGTATTGCGAGTTGCGCAGACCAAACGACGCAACTCGCAATACGCATCTCGCAATACGCAATACGCAAAGGTAACCAGTTATGACAACAATCAAAACCCGCGTCTCCATCCTCGGCGCGTCGGGCTATGCCGGGGGCGAACTATTGCGG
>JAHEML010000264.1 GCA_024643705.1 Caldilineaceae bacterium
CTGGCATAGGGATAGTGGATTTCCAGTCCATCCAAACCGGCTGCCACCATCCGCGCCAAGGCGTCGTCTACATCCTGCACCCGTTGGTAGATACCCGGATGGGCCAACACTGCTACGCCGCCAGCTTGGTGGGTCAGATCAATGGCATCTTCCACGCTCAGGCTGAATGCCCGCCCCACGTAGACAGAGTTGGGCGCGTCTCCGGCCAGAAATTGCTGGAAGACATCGTTGATGTTCTGGAAGCGCTGGGGGTTGTGTTTGAGTGCGATTTGGGCAATGTGGGGACGCCCAGGCACACCCTGGGCCAGGGCCAGCACTTCGTCTACGGGTACAACCACGCCGTAACTTTGCAGTCGTTCCACCTGGCGCACCTTCTGCTCGATGCGGCTTTCGATCACCCGGTTGAGAACCCGCTGCATCTCTGGATCGGTGTGGCGAATGCCGTAGCCCAGGATATTGATGTCCATGTAGTCGCGCGCCCGCTGGCTTTTGGTGCTGAATTCGATGGCGGGGATCACCCGCACGCCCAACTTTTCCCCCGCCGACAGGGCTTCATCCACGCCCAATACGCTGTCGTGATCGGTGACAGCCAGAACACGAATGCCAAGCTGGGCTGCGTGTTCTACAAGCTGTGTGGGGGTTTCTGTCCCGTCGGAGAAGGTGCTGTGGGCTTGGAGATCGACAGGAAAGGCGGGTGGATTGGTAGACATTGGTTTTTCCGGTTGAGCTAGAGAGCGGTTGAGCAGTTGAGCCTTTCATGGCTTTGGCCGAAACAACGTGTGGGTCGGGGACGATTATAGCACAGGCTGGATGAACGATGTAGCTGCTGTGGGAGAGATAGGGCTTCAAAAGTCGCGAGATGGCCTACCCACCCAACGCGGAAGACGCCGGGCTACCCAACAGCGGCCCATCAATTGAGGCTCGCGCACAGCAAAAGCCCGGTTCAGCGGGCGTTGTTCTGTAGCCCCGTCTGTTTACGGTGGGGTGGTCATCGAAATCCCGCCAACTTTTGAGAAGCCCTGGGGTTGGGGAGCGTAGGCTTCGAGCAAGTGCCGCAAGCGCTCGCTTTTGTCTACGATTTCACTGCTCTGCAAATCGTGAATCTGGAAGAGGTCGATCAGCTCGTCGTAGAGTTGGGGCAGGCCCAGAATTTCTACCACCTGTTCGTGAATCCATTTGTCGTAGGAAATTGGGTAGACCTGACGGCTGATGAAGAGTGCCTGCAGAAACTCTCGGTGGGCATTGTAGAGCCTGTCCAGGCACTGGAAGTGCAACCCCCGTGCGCTGTAGAGCGGGATGTGATCCAGGTTGTTCAGGCAGAATTTGCGCACCATTGCCAGCCGCTCTGCCTGTAATTCTGGGCTGTAAAAAGGGAGCCAGGTGGCCCGCAATTCATCCCAATAGCCGTCACTTTGCCACAGGGGATGGGCATAGACCAGATGATTGCCAATCTCTATTTCAAACGAATCAGGCCCGCCGGTCCAATTGCGCTCGACAGGCGCATAGGCACCGTTGAGCACATCCAGATGGACTTCGGCAAAATGGCCGGCAGCCTTCAGCGCCCGGAAGACGGGCGTCTGGGCGTGCCAGCGCTCCCAGCTTTCTTCCAGAGCGCTGGCGTTGGCCGCGTAGGCTTCCGGGCGTAGCAACAGGCCGATATCCAGGCAACTGTCGGGGCTGGCCTTGCCCCGGGCGCAGGAGTTGAGCAGGAGAATCGCGTCTGTGTGTGGTGCGAGCTGTTCGACGATGGCCTGGGCCGCGGCCGCGTGGGCTGGGGTTGGATAGGCCGGTTGGGGTGTATACAAAGGCTCGGCGCTTTCGTGAGTGTGGTTGCTGACTTGTGCTGGTGGCTCTGAATACAGCTCGTCCGAATAATGCTTTTGTTAGTACATCGTAAAATATGTCTTTTGTAGGTGCGGCTTTTATCCGCAAGACTGGCAAAAATGCTCTCGATTCTCGTGAAATGAATGGGTACCGTATGCTTGCGCTGCTGCAAGCAGCGCCTACGATAGTCCATAAAACTGATTTTACGAAGTACTTAGGAGGGCGCAATCTCCGCAATATAGCGTTTGATATTGGACGCCGCGATTTGGGGACGCATCTTTTGCATAAAAGCCGCATAGTGGGGCATCTGACCGTGAGCTGCCAAAGCATCTGCGTTTTTCCACACCTCGTAAAGATGGAAGGTGTCTTCTGCGTCTACATCGACTGAAAAGGTATAGGCAATGCACCCTTCTTCGGCCTGGGAGTCGGCCATCATTTGCCGGATGATCCCAATGGCCTCGGCTCGCTGCTCAAAATTGAACTGGATTATTCCACCGATAATAATCATGGTTGCCTCTTGCTTTCTATGATGAGATGGAAGGTATGGCACGCCGCCAGCATGACATACCTTCCCGGATATTTATTTTGAGAACGTAACTACCTACCCCCACCCAACCTCCCCCAGTCTGGGGAGGAGCCGATCCAGTTCCCTCCCCAAAATGGGGAGGGTTAGGGTGGGGTTGCTTGGTAGTTACCTGAAAACTATGGTTGGCACAGCGGTTCGTCGATTACCGATTTGATCAACGCGTTGGCACTCTTCTCTTGCTCAGGGCTGCCCGTGATGATGAGCCAGATGGCTCCCTCGGCCCCGTAGACACCCCCAGCCGAGATCATGGTTGCCTTGACCCCGGTGAGCAGTTCGATGGCGTCGATCTCGGTGAAGATAGTGCCGGGCAGGGGGAAATAACCCGGCCCTTTGCCGTCGCCCGCGTTGGTGATCAGCGCCAGCTCGTAGACATCGCCAAAGACCCGCTTCTCCATGCCGATGGGCACAATCAGCTCCACACGGGTTCCAATCACCGCCGAGATTGCGGCCAGGGCTGTTCCGCCCACATTGCTGCCAATTTGCACGGCTGGTTGGCGGCGAGAATCAAAGGCATTGCCCCCCTTCAACACCACGTCCCCTGGCCCCATTTTGGGTCCGATCTCAAAAATGGACTGGCCGAAGAGGGCTTCTCCATCCTTGATCACCAGATCGCCGGGGAAATCGATTTCGGGTGCTTTGGTTCCTGGCGCTACTGTCAGGCCACGACGGAAGCCAATGCGTTTGTATCCGTCGGCCTGCCCCAAAGAGGTCAGAATTTCTTCGGCCACATAGCCGTTGGTGGAACCGCCGATGATGGTGAGCGTGCCTTTTTGCAGCACTCTTTGAATGGATGGGTGGGCTACCATGCCTTTGCCAATGAGTCGTTTCCCCATGGCTGGGGTGATAGTAACTTGGAGCATCTTGATTCCTTCCTTATTTTGAGTTGGATATCTACAGGTGCATCTTCACGGGTACATCTTCATAGGTGTATCTTCTCGTAGCCCCAGCCAAACCTGCACAGTGGCCCCAAGAAGCATACCACCCCTCTATTTTGCCACAGCAACGGCATTTTCAATAGTGGGTTCACGCGGGTAGCCAGGGCATCGGATCCCGATCCGTTTGCACCGGACAGGGGCGCAACCCCACAAAGTCCCAATTTGGTTCACCCGCCGCGGCCCTTGCGAGCCGTGATGCCACACAGGGAGTCTTGCCGTTCGTCCATGCTCCCGCTGATCGACGGGTGAAACTTCACATCTTCAAAACCACATTCAAGCAATAGGTTTTCGTATTCTGTCGGGGTGTAGCCCTGCATGGACGCAGCGTGGCGGGTCACGCGGCCGGTGGCTGCATCGATGACAAAATAGCGCTCGGTGGCGATTTGCTGGCTGGCATCCCAACTGGATTCGGTCAATAAAATGTAGGGTTGGGGGCTAAACAGCCCAGCCGAGTAGCTGGTCCAGCGGGGGGAGTTTGCTCCGTTTGCGGCAACCGCGTCCAGGGTGTGTGGTTCCAATACCAGACGACCGCCTGCACCCAGGGCGGCATGGGTCTGGCGCAGAATCTGGCGGGCATCCTCGCGGCGAAAGACATTGAACTCCCCGAAAATCAAAAGCGCCAACCCGTAGCCTTGGCCGTAGTCGGTTTGTCGAATATCTCCCAATTGATAGGTGCAGGCCAGCCCTTCGTCGGTTGCGGACTTTTGGGCATACGCAATCGAGGCCGGTGAGAAGTCGATGCCTGTGCAGGTGTGCCCTCTGCGGGCCAACCGACTGGCATATAGACCAGGCCCGCAGCCTAGATCGAGAATGTGTGTGGGTTGGCTGCTCAGCACGTTGTCGTGAATCCACGCCACCTGACGATCCAATAGATCGTAGCGGCGGCTGGCCGCGTCGTGGCGCTGGGAGAGATGCTCGGCCAACATGCGCTGGCTGAAATCGGGATCATCCCAGGGAATCTTTTCCCCTTCGCTCCAGGGCGCAGGGTTGGCCGCACGATTGACAATATCGATGAGTTTCATCGTGGTTTTCCTGGTATGAAAATAAAACGAGGATACAGACCCATCCGCGCCGTTCCACCAAATCAGCGTCATCCGCGTTCTATGGTTAATAGGACTTACGCAAGAAGCATAGAGATAGAAGGTGAGCGTAACTGCTGGCGCATATAGTCGGACAAAAGACCGTGTTTGACTTTGTAAATGGTTTGGTTGGTTTCCCAGGCGACCTGTTTGAGGCGGACCCAAACCAAAATAGCACAGCCGATATGGTTGCGAACAATCCGAGCTTTACGACATTGGCAGCTTTCCAGACCAGTCAATTGCTTGGTTTCGCGATGAAACTGCTCGATCTTCCAGCGCACGCCACACACATCTTGTGCGACTTGCCTGTCGTCCTGAGTCAAATCGTTAGTAACGACATAATCCGTGCGCTGTGTAGACAGCACAACCCGGAACAGTTTCACCTTATGCTCTTTGGGAAAGCCCTTGACTTTGATCGTTTTGCCCTGCTTACGCTCCGATGCAGACCAGTCCAGGGAATCAACCCGTCGATAGCGTGCCGTGCCAGCAGAGTCATCCACCTGGCGATTGTCCTTGAGGGGGCAGTAATAAATCTTGCCCAGTTGCTCAATGTAGAGCATAGCATCCTTGGTTGCATACCAGGTATCCATCAAGACGGTCCGAAATTGCAGTCGCTTCTGATGGACACAGTTGGTTAGCATCTCATGCACATGGTTCAGTTTGCTCTTGCCATCGCTTTCCGGTGCGTAAATGCGGTAATCGATGATCCAGAACTGGTCCAGAGTTGGATTCACATAGACACACGTGACCACTCCTATTCCTTTGATCAGTCCATGGGCATTCCCGCTATATTGACGGCGTACCAATTCGATCTTGGACGAAAAATTCTTGTCCACTACCGTATCATCAAACACGATATATCCCGCAGGTGTCTGTACCACCTGAGACTCTACATTTTCCCACACCAGACGCGGTCGTATCTGGTCTCCGGCCAGATATCGATTCACTCTATCATGACTGAATTGCTCGCTGTGTTCTGCAAAGTGCGTTAACGTATAGTTGATCTGACTGACCAACAAGTATTGACAATACTCCAGGCGGGTGATGGGGTCACGTTTGGGTTCCATGCACCCCACTCTTACTCATTATCCTTTCTTCTGTCAATTCTTGCGTAAGTCCTAACATTTTACGAGGCTGGCAAAACACCAATAAAAAAAGAGACCCGACAGATGTCGGGTCTCTTTTATTTCAATCAACTGGGCAAACGCTCAAGCTGATTGCTTCAGGTCTTTGTTAGACCTTCGACACACCAGCGGCGGATGGGCCTTTGGGGCCTTGCTCGACACTGAACTCGACACGATCGCCTTCGGAGAGGCTACGGAAGCCCTCGGCGACGATTGCGGAATGGTGGACAAAGACATCCTTAGCGCCCGAATCGGGAGCAATGAAGCCAAAGCCCTTCTGATCATTGAACCACTTGACGGTTCCCACTTCGCGTTCACTCATTGTTGGAAAACTCCTTTTCCCATGTACTGAAATACTTCGACGAACGGTAGACGGTACAAAATGGTGGTTCCCAACAACGACAGCAAAGCCGCTGGATAGTAAGTCCGAGCGGCCTAAGTGCATACTCGTAGTAAGAACTTACAACATCTTGCAAAAGCAAGTATAGTATAAAGCAACGGGC
>JAHEML010000265.1 GCA_024643705.1 Caldilineaceae bacterium
GACAATCGTCTCCTCCCAATGGATTTTGCCTTCCTGCATCCAGTTCGCCATGTCCCGATAAAAAGCATCGGTGCGCTCTGGGTGATCCGAAACGATAAAGCCCTGAATACGCAAACGACGGCCTACAATCAACGCCATGTTGCGCGGGCCGGGTACAGGTTCGCTGGCGTTGTACTGGGAGATCATCCCACAAGCCACAATGCGCCCAAAGTCGTTCATCAGCGAGAGCGTCGCTTCCAGATGCTCGCCGCCCACATTCTCAAAGTAGACATCCACCCCGTCTGGGCATTCGGCTGCAATGGCCTTGCGCAAATTGGCTGCTTCCCGATAATTCACAGCCCCATCCACACCGGCTTTCTCCCGCAGCCAGGCGATCTTTTCCGGGCTGCCCGCGCTGCCCACCACCCGGCAGCCTTGCAATTTGGCGATCTGGCAGACCAACGATCCGACAGCGCCCGCCGCGCCAGAGACGAAAACCGTCTCGCCTGCTTTGGGCTGGCCGATGTCGAGCAGACCCACATAGGCTGTTTTTCCCGGCATTCCCAACACGCCCAGGAAACTCTGCACCGGGGCCAGGGATGGGTCGATTTTGATTGCGCCCTTGCCGTGGACACTGGCATACTCTCGCCAGCCATAGTTGTGCAAGACTGTGTCGCCGGGGGCAAAATCGGGGTGGTTGGAGGCGACCACCTCGCCGACAGCGCCGCCGGTCAAGGCTTCGTTCAGCGCAAAGGGG
The DNA here is from genome assembly GCA_024643705.1 of Caldilineaceae bacterium. Classification (GTDB taxonomy): domain Bacteria; phylum Chloroflexota; class Anaerolineae; order Caldilineales; family Caldilineaceae; genus JACQGT01. The sequence continues at coordinate 737 of JAHEML010000265.1, forward strand.
GCCGCATAGCTGCGTCCATCCCGCATCCGCCCGCGCATATAGGGGTCGACAGACATAAAGAGATTGCGGACGAGCAGTCGATCAGCAGGTGGGGTGTCGTCGATTTCGACGGCGGTCAGGGCAAAATTTTCTGCGGTTGGTTCGCCCACAGGGCGGCTGGCAAGATGGATTTCGCGGCTGGTGATAGTAGACAAAGTAAACTCCGGGTTGTGTGGGTTATGGGTTGTTCATGCGGGCGTTGTAGGCCGCCGAGCCACCTTTGGGGATGCTCAGCGATTGCCAGGTAGGTGCATAATGTTTGCAGATCAGGACGATTTGGCCTGTGTGGTAGCTGTAGTGGTCTAGTTGGCGGTTGATGGCTTTTAGCACCAGGTGGGGTTCGCTGCGAATGGTGACCGTGCGGCCCAGATCATCGGGTTTCAGGCTGTCAATGGCGTCGAGCAAGATGTCCCAGCCCGACTCCCAATAAGCGGTGAGCCAGGCGCGATCCTGGCCCGGCTCGATGACAAATTCGCTGTCCCGATTGCGGTCCAGCTTCTCCCCATCGCTGGTCAAAAAGTCCCGCCAACGGGAGCGCATGTTGCCCGCCATGTGTTTGACCAGCACAGCTACAGAATTGGCTTCGGCATCGAGCAGTGCAAAGAAGGCATCGTCATCGATCTGGGCCATGGCTCTGTCAGCCAGACGCTTCTGGCGGCGAAAAAGCGCCGCAGCATCGTCGAGATAGGCTTGGGCAAGGGTGGGGTTCATGGCAACCTCGGTAGGCAGAAAAAATTAGCGGGATAGAAAGTTTAGCAATAGAGCTTCAGCGCCAAGCAGCGCGATCAATATGAGTATCCCCCACAGGCGGCCAGCGCGTTCTAGCCGCCCGGAAACCACAAATCCCAGAATCAGGCCCAACAGAATGCCGCCCGCTGAACCAAAAAAGACCTCCGCCACGCCATCAAATCCTGTGCGTGGACCATCGCCCAACAGGGAGCGTACAATCAGCCCACCGGGCAGGAAGCCAGCTATCCCTGCCAGCACAATAAAAACAATACGGGTCAATAAGTCCATCCTTCACCTCCATACAGTTCGGTTGAATGGTCTGGCTGATTTGTTGTGGGGATTATTCATCTTCACACCCCAACTCGTTCCAGGCCGCGTCAACCGCTTGGGGCGAGCTATCTTCTCTGGGAATGTAAACAATCCAGTCGCTGTTGTTCATATCGCGATGCTGGGCCACGAGATAGTAGGTGGCGGCATCGCCCCCATCGGTCTGGGAAAGATCGATGCAGTAGACTTCCAGCACGGGATAGGGAAGGGGCTGTTTGCCACCACCCAAACTATTGGGTGCATCCGGGCGTATGGCTGTAGGCAAGGGATCGGTTTGGTAGTGTACACTGGGCGTGACCGGGCGAAAGGGTGTCTGGGGCGAGAGGGCAAAAGGCAAGTGGGCCACTGTGGCATTGCCCGCGCCCAGCAACTCCCTGGGCGTATCGGTGTAGGCCGATAGATAATTTTCCATGGCCCGTTGCCAGCCGGGTGGGTTGTATTCTTCCCACACCAGGATGAGCACCACCAAACCCAGGCTGAAAAAGGCGGGGATGAGCATGGCGATCACACGCCGTGCGGGAATCTTTGGTCGTTCCTCTGTGGGTTCCAATTCGTTGTACATAGCTTGGCATTATACCTGGAAAGTGCCCGATGGAAGGAATTTGTCTTGGGCCTGCCCTTGCTTTTTTGCTCCTTTGCTTCATCCCAAAAGAGTGTCTATACTATGCCGTGCAGAACTCTCTCTATCCCCACCCCAGCAACGGAGGCCCCATGAAAATCCTGATCCACTACCCCTTTGTCGAAGACGACATAGCCGAATTCCGCCGTATTGCCACGGCTGGTGGCCACGAAGTGATCCACGCCAACAGCGAAGAAGAAGCCCTGGCCGTCGCGCCGGACATCGAGGTGATCCTCGGCCATTTTCTGCCGTCGGTCTGTGCAGCAGCGCCCAACCTGCGCTGGGTTCAATCCTTTAGCGCAGGGATGGACAAATTCCTCTTCCCCGCCATGGCCGAACGGGACGAGGTGATGCTCTCGAATATGGCCGGGATGTATGCGCCCCAGGGCGCGGAACATGCCTGGGCCTTTCTGCTGTCGCTGGCCCGGGGGCTGACACCGGCGCGGGAGCAACAAAAGCAGCATATGTGGAAAGCCGGATCCGTGGTCGAAATCACCGGGATGACTCTGGGAATCATCGGTATGGGCGGCTTTGGTATGGAGATGGTCAAGCGAGCCGCGGGCTACGATATGACAATTCTGGCGGTAGACCCAATGCGCACGGATCTGCCCGCGGGGGTGGCCGAATTGAAACCGGCCACCAAAGAGAATATCCATAGCCTGTTGCAGCGTTCGGATGCTGTGATGATGGCCTGCCCACGCACGCCGGAAACCTATCACCTGATCAGCCGCGACGAACTGGCGCTGATGAAGCCTACAGCCTACCTGATCAATGTGACCCGTGGCGGGATTATCGATGAGGATGCGCTGGTGGCCGCGCTGGAAGCGGGGGAGATCGCGGGGGCGGCGCTGGATGTGACGGAGAAGGAGCCTCTGCCCGCCGAAAGCTCGCTGTGGGATGCGCCCAATCTGCTGTTGACGCCCCACCGGGCCGGTGCATCGCAACACCGGCCACAGGTGATCGTACGTTTCTTTCAAGAGCAGTTGCAACGCTATTTGAAAGGGGAACGTCCGCGCAATGTCATCGACAAGCGGCGGGGTTACTAAAATATGAAAAGGCCCGCCAGGTTGCAAAAACCCGGCGGGCCTTGCCATCTCCAACTTCTAATACCCAATCCCTTTGAGAAACTTGATCATGGTTTTGCTGTGTTCCACTTCGTCCAGGGGTGTCTCGCGCCCAGGAATGGGCTGGCCGGGGCAGGCTGTTACCCAACGGTCGAAGCTGATGTCATCCAGTGCGCCTTTGATGGCGACGAAATCGATGTCTTCGCCCTGGCCCACCTGGACCCAAATGGGGTCGTAGAATCCATCTTCCCGGCGGCTGGTGCTGGCCCAATCCTGCAAATGGACATAATTAAGCTGGCTGGCGAAATCTTTCAACGAATCCACCGGATCATAGCCCCAGAGTTGGGCGTGGGAGACATCGATGCAGAGTTTGGCTTTGTGCATATTTGCCATGTAGAGTTTCCAATGGTCAATTGAATCCACCAGCAGGTTGGTATGGATGTGGTAGCTGAGTTCCAGTCCCATCTGTCCGGCGTAATCTGCCCACATATCCGCGCCCTCGGCCGCAGCTTTTACGTCGTCGTCGGTCACGGCCCGCCCTTCGGGTTTGCGGCCATTCATGTACATAAAGCAGTCGCAGCCCACCTCGGCGGCAAATTCCATGCGCCGCTTGTTGCGTTCGATATTTTCCGGATCTCGGCTGTCGGGGGTTCCGTTGGCGGTGAGGACAGCCAGGGGCATTCCTGTGTTCTCGCAGATGCGCTTGATGCGGGCGGGTGTGCCCATCCAGTCCAACGAAAGACGGCCTTCCCAGCCATCCCAACCGACAGCAGCCAAGCCTTCCAGCGCGGGTTCCAGGTCTGGGTTCTTCCAGCGTAGTGTACAATAACCAAGTTTGTAGCTCATTGGGTTCCTCCGTGGACAATAGGGTGAGGTAGATGTAGCATCAGTGGGGGATAGTATAGAACGGTCAGGAAATGACCACAAGTGACAAAAAAATGTCACTACCAACCCTTTGCCACGAATACCACGAATTTTCACGAATGATTTAGCCAAATTCGTGGTATTCGTACAATTCGTGGCGAAAACCCGGTCAGTGGCTTGGTAGTTACAAAAAAGTGGGGAGACCGGCAAGAGCGCCGCGTCTCCCAGCATCCCAGAAAGGTTTTCTATGCAGCGCTATGGAATGGTGATCAAGGTTCTACCGGAGTGGGAAGAGTCGTATAAGCAGATTCACGCTCACACCTGGGCTGGTGTGTTGGAACGGATTACGGCCAGCAATATCCGCAACTATTCGATTTTTCTGCGGGACGGCTATCTCTTCAGCTATTTTGAATATGTGGGTGACGATTTCGCCTCGGATATGGCAAAAATGGCCGAAGACCCAATTACCCGAGCCTGGTGGAAGTTCACCGATCTTTGTCAATCGCCGGTGGAGAGCGCCGCGCCTAGTGAAAAATGGGTGCAGATGGACGAGGTCTTTCACCACGACTGAAAGAATTTCGCTTGAATCTCTATTAGGGCAAGGCCGCAAATGCCGACGCCTCTTTAGGTTTGGCGAAATACGTGCCCATCCGGTATGATATGCCCATCATCCAGCTAGTTTCTCCACTCTAATTTGTTATTGACGTCCCCCGCGTTGTGGAGTGTCTCGAACCAACAACCAAAGACGGACCCGTTCATGCAAGCCTACATCGTCCGCCGGACGCTGCAAGCGATCCCGCTGCTCCTGATTTTGAGTTTTATGCTCTTTGCATTGGTGCGCATGGCTCCCGGTGGCCCTTTGGCCCAGGCCGAACGCAACCCGAATATCACCCAGGAACAGATTGAGCGTTTGCGCGAACGGTTAGGGTTGGATCAGCCCTTTTTAGTCCAATACGTCAAATGGGCGCGCACGATTGTGCTGGAAGGCGATCTGGGTACGTCCATCAAAAGTGGCCGCTCGGTGAGCGAGATGATCAGCGAACGCATCCCCAACACCTTGCTGCTGGTGGGTGTCGCCTTTCTGCTGGCAATCTGCGTTGCTATTCCTCTGGGTGCGCTCTCGGCCCGCAAGCAATACTCATTTCTGGATTACACCATTACAACCTTTACCTTTGCGGGTCAGTCGGTGCCCATCTATTGGTTGGGCCTGATGGGGATTCTCGTCTTCTACGTCTGGCTGGACAATCCCTTCACCGGCAAACCGCTGCTCCCCGCGGGGGGCATGTACGCCATCGGCAGCGACAAGGGGCTGGGTGATCTGCTCTGGCACATGATTATGCCTGTGGGTACACTCAGCCTGGCATGGGTTGCCTGGTATAGCCGCTTCTTTCGGGCCAGTATGCTGGATGTGCTGAACGCGGACTATATGCGCACAGCCAGAGCCAAGGGGCTGGCCGAAAGGCGGGTGTTGTACATCCACGCCCTGCGCAACGCAGTGATGCCCCTGGTGACGATGATCGCCCTGGACTTTCCGTCCCTTTTTGCCGGTGCGCTCTTTACAGAGACGATCTTCTCGTGGCCGGGGATGGGGCGGCTCTTTTGGGAAGCAGCCCGTGGCCGGGATTATCCCGTGCTGCTGGGGGTGATCCTGATCAACGCTGGGCTGATCGTC
>JAHEML010000266.1:0-2961 GCA_024643705.1 Caldilineaceae bacterium
GGCTCTGCTTGCCCATCAGCCCATGCCGGCCCAAGGCCAGCCCATTGTCTCCGGCCAGCACGATCAGGGTATTTTCGCTGTGGCCGTTCTCATCCAGGGCATCCAGCACCCGGCCAATCTGCGCGTCCAGATGGCTAATCATCCCGTAGTAGTCGGCCAGATGGCGGCGAACCTCTGCGGGGTCGCGGGGTTTGGCAGCCAACAATTCGTCCCGCACGTCCATCTCCCCGTTGTCGAAGGGGTGTTCGGTCAGAAAATTTTCCGGCAGTGCGATTGTCTCTGGATCGTACATCTCCCGGAATTCGGTGGGCATGGTACGGGGATCGTGGGGGGCCATAAAGGCCACATAGAGCAGAAAGGGATCGTCGCTGGGCTGACCGCGCAGAAAGTCGATAGCTACCTCGGCAAAGAGTTCCGACGAATGTTTGCCAGGGGTGAAGTGATCCCAGCGCTTGGGAATCATCGCCTGGGTTGGCCCCAGGTCGATGGGGTGGGGGCGGGTATCCGGGTAGCGGCCCGTGGGGTCAAAATCACACGCAGGCACATTCCAGTGGTCGTCCATGCCGCCAAAGAAGATTTCGCCCCCAGCCGAGAAGCAGCGGGCAAACGAGGCTGGGCCGTTGTGCCATTTGCCTGTGCCAAAGGTTGTGTAGCCCAGACCCCGCAGATATTCGGGCAGCATCAGATGCTCGGTGGCGATGCTTTGGCCTTCCCCCTTCAAGCGGTAGAGATAGCGCCCTGTCATCAGCATGGCCCGGCTGGGCATACAGACAGCGCCGCTGCTGCCACCAGGGATGTAGCCATTGCGAAATGTCGTGCCCCGTTCCACTAGCCGGTCGAGATGGGGTGTATGGATCGCCGAATTGCCCAGAGCGCGGATGGTGTCAAAACGCTGGTCGTCGGTGTAGAGAACGAGAACATTCTTCTGAGTTGGCATTGCACTTCCTTCCTTTGATTGCAGCAGACATAGTTCCAATAGATATGTTTCGATATTAAGACATTTGAATTTGACATAAAATTCCCCTTCGGCTATACTCTGTGCAGAAAGGCGGTCTTGCATTCCAGCCATGGTTCAGGCGTAGAGCATTCACCTTTGCGGAGAAAAAGACGATGCAGATTCATCCAGAAACAAAACTTGGGCCTGTTCACTTGCGGGTTGCCAATCTGTCCAACTTGGTCACCTACTATACCGCACTCGGCTTGCACCTGCGCCGACACGCCGAAACATCCACAGGCGAACAAGCTGTATTGGGCGTTGCCGATAGTGATTTGCTGGTTCTGCAAGAAGATATCAACGGGCAGCGGGTGAAGGGCACAAGTGGCCTCTATCATTTCGCCATCCTGCTCCCCAGTCGGGTCGACTTGGGTCAAGCTTTGCGCCATTTCGCCCAAACTGGCATAAAAGTGGGCGGCGCATCGGATCACGCAGTCAGCGAAGCACTCTATCTGACAGACCCAGAAGGCAATGGCATCGAGGTCTACCGGGATCGCCCTCGTGACGAATGGCGCTATCCCGACGGCAAGCTGCTCATCAACACAACGCCCTTCGATGTGGAAGGCGTGTTGGCTGCAGGCGATAACAACCCAGAAGCCTGGTCTGGCTTTCCCCCTGGCACACGCATTGGGCATGTTCATCTGCACGTGGGGGATATCGCCGCGACAGAGCGCTTCTATCGGGACGGGTTGGGTTTCGACCTGATTACCCGCTATGGCCCCAGCGCCACATTTCTCTCGGCGGGGGGCTACCATCATCATCTGGGGGCCAATACCTGGGCCGGGGTTGGTGCCCCCCCTGCGCCTGCAAACGCTTGGGGGCTGGCTCACTTTACTATCGATGTGCCCGGCGAGCAAGCCCTCACCGCACTTCTAAATCAGGCGGCCAGGGCAGGCATTGGGGCAACGGAGCGAGACGATGGTGTCTTGGCGGGTGTCTTGGCGGGTGTCTTGGTGCGCGACCCGTCGGGCAATGGGATTCTTGTGCGCAGTGTCGTTTGAGTAATTTCTCATCCTATCAGTATTCGTCCATAAACTATCGTTCGGCAAGCAGCAACGCGCTGTCGGCTTTGCGGTTTTCAACAATTCATCAATTCCAATCTTGAAAGGTATTTTTATCATGTCATGGAAAATCGATCCATCTCACTCCGAAATTCAACTCTCTGTGCGCCACATGATGATCAGCAAGGTGCGCGGTCGTTTTGACTCATTCAGCGGTGATGTCAACTTCAATGAAGCGGATCCGACCGCATCCTCCGTGGAAGTAACCATCGACGCCAACAGCGTCAACACCCGGGATGCAGGGCGAGACGGTCACCTCAAATCGGCGGACTTCCTCAACGTGGACGAATACCCAGCCATCCGCTTTGTGAGCAAGCGGGTTGAGCTGTCGGGTGACAACAAAGGACGAATTTATGGCGACCTGACCATTCGCGATATCAGCCACGAAGTGGTGTTGGATGTGGAATACGCTGGTCAGGCCAAAAGCCCCTGGGGTGCAACCAGTGCTGGCTTCTCGGCAACCACCAGCTTTGATCGCACCAAATGGGGATTGGGCTGGAATCAAGCCCTGGAAACCGGCGGCATCTTGGTTGGCGACAAAGTGGATGTCAGCATCGAGGTAGAGTTGGTCAGCCAGGCGGAATAAAGCATCGGCTCAAGCGTGTCAACGCTGATCCCAAATAGAACTGTACCCAAGAAAGCTTGCGGATTCACCATCCGCAGGCTTTCTTGCATTGGCGTGTGGCCCATTTTCGGTTTTGCAACCCGGTACACTTGACAAGTCGATAACGGTATCACACAATAATCCAATCAAGTTGACCGTTGCAGAAATCGCCCACCATTCAGGAGACAGACCAATGACAGAACCCCAAGACATCTACACCCAAATGGGCATCACGCCCGTGATCAATGCCACCGGCCACGTAACCTTTTTGGGCGGTTCGGTGCTTTCCCCGGCTGTGCAAG
>JAHEML010000266.1:2971-6047 GCA_024643705.1 Caldilineaceae bacterium
GATGCTGGGTGTAGAGAATGCGGTCGTCACATCGGGCTGCTACGCCGCGCTGGTGCAAGGCGCGGCTGGCATTTTGGCTGGCGGAGACCCAGAGCGCATCGCCCGCCTGCCCGACACCACGGGTATCCCCAACGAATTCCTCATCCAGGCGGCCACCCGCTACCGCTACGATCGCGCAGTGAGCACACCCGGCGGCACGTTGGTGGAAGTGGGCGACAGCAGTGGAACCACCACCGAACAACTGCGGGCGGCCATTGGCCCAAACACCGCAGCCATTTTCTTCTATGCGAAAGGTGAGAAAACCCCCAACACGCTCAAACTAGCCCAGGTGGTCGAGATCGCCCACACCGCGGGTCTGCCCGTGCTGGTGGATGCCGCGGGCGAAGTCTACCCCCTGGAGCGGATGCTCAGCGTGGCCGGCAGTGGCGCAGATTTGGTCTGCTTTGGGGGCAAATACATGGGCGCGGGCAACTCGTGTGGCATCTTGTGCGGCAAGAACGAGGCAGTGATGGCGGCCCGGCGCAACGGCTTTGTCAGCTACGAAACCGAGAACAATCGTAGCGTGGGCCGGGGCTACAAGATCGACCGCCAGGAGGTCATCGGCACAACCGTGGCCGTGCGCGAATGGGTAGAGATGGATCACGAGCAACGTCTGCAAACCCAGGCCGAACGCATTGGCATGCTAGCGGACGGGCTGGCCGATCTGCCCCACATCTCGGCCCGCAATGTGTGGGACGAAGAAGGCGGGCCGTGGATGCGTCTGCGCCTGGAATGGGACAGCGCCACCCTCGGCAAAAGCGCAGACGAAGTCTCACTAGCCCTGCGCAGCGGTTCGCCCGCGGTGTGGGCACGGGCCGAAGGCGATGTCATCCCCATTTCCGTCCACACCATGACCGACGACGACATGCCCGTGCTGCTGCGTCGCCTGCGTGAAGAGCTTAGCGCAGGCTGAACAGCCGTCGTATACCGCTAAGAGTAGCTATGGAGAAAGGCCCGAAGTCTTGCCGACTTCGGGCCTTTCTCCATAGCTACTTTATTGCTATCTTTATTTCCATTGGCTTGAGCCGCCCAGGACGCAGACTATTCTTTCCACACCTTGAAGCGAACCCCGGTGCGGAGCATCCCGGCTTCCTCCAAATCCACCATTTGGGGCAAAGAAGAAAGACGGCTGCCCTCGGATTCCAGAAACGAATGGGCCACAGCAATTGCCTTGACGCACTGATTGACGGCAGCGGCACCGATGGCCTGCACGTCTACGGCACCGTCGCTGCGGAGGACGTGGGCAATGGCACCCGCTACTTTGTGTACATTGGAATTGCTGGACACGCGCAGCAATAATCGAGTGGGGGCTGACATGGGCGGATTCTCCTGGTAGGTTGAAGGCTGCGATGGATCAGGCTGCTCCAGTATGCAGGAAAATGGAGACAAATAACATAGACAGAGGGCCGTATTGCCTAGACATTTGTCACGAAAAATCGCAGAGGGCTTGCAGAACGCCTGGCACTTTGCTATCTTTATTCCACGCGTATAGAGCAAATGTAAAAAGGTGTCCAATGGCAGCAAAAATCCGCGTCATCCTGTTAGAAGATCACCCCGGCATTATCGACGGTTACCGCTATCGCCTGGGCAAGGCCCCAGACATCGAGATCGCAGCGGCCCTGGCCTATGGTGAGGAATTGGAGCCAACCCTTGCCGCACTTCCCCTTGTCGATCTCTTGCTTCTCGACATCAATGTGCCTGCCTCGCCAGACAACCACAACCCCTACCCCGTGTTGCAGCTCATCCCAAAGCTCCTCAACATCTATTCCGACCTGAATATATTAATTGTCTCCATGCACAAAGAGCGGGCACTGATTCGAGCGGTTGTGCAAGCTGGGGCCAGCGGATACATCCTCAAAGATGACCGGGAAGCGAACGAGCACCTGGATTCCATCGTGCGCACGGTGGCCGCTGGTGGCATGCATTTCAGCCGGGAAGCCCACCAGCAGATATTTCGCAAATCCACCGACACCCTGCCGTTGAGCCGCCGCCAAATCGAAACCGTCTCGTTGTGTGCCACTTACCCCGACAAAAGCCTTTCCGATATAGCTAAGTTGCTAGGCGTGGCGGACGCCACCGTACGCAACCAACTCTCCCTTTCCTACAGCAAATTGAAGGTGCACAGCCGCACAGCCCTGGTGGAAAAAGCTCGACAGTTGGGTCTGATCCCCACGCCCGAAATCTACCCAACCAACACTCGGTGAGACTGTGACTCTTGGGCAAAGCTGTCCATTACCCGGTTACCGACACTATCCACATTCAGATCCCCTACCCCCACACCCTCCCTCCACACCCTTCCTCAATCTCGCCTCGCTAAGCGCTGCGATGCTCGTCTGGCCTCCGGCTGGCACTCCACAAAGAGAGGTTATGCGAAACAGGGTGAGATATTGGTACAAGTCAAACCCCGATCGTCCTGCCAGTTCTGGTTGATAAATTTGACTTGTCTTCTTCTCCGGCACAAGCTACACTGTGAAACAAATATTTCCCTCCTTTCATACTCCAACTTGCAGGTAGGATTGGTTGATGGATAGACGCACAAAAGAAACGCTTGTCTGGCGCAGCGAACAAGGTATCGCCTGGCTGGTCTTCATCCTTTTGCTCGTCTACACGTTGATGGAGTTGATCTATGCGCCCTATTTGGGTTTCGATTTTAATCCAACCAATGGAACAATTCTGGAAGTGTACCAAAGGACGTCCACTCTCCAGCCAGGGGACAAAATATGCTCCATCGGGGGCTTGAATTTTGAAGTGTGGAGCGCTAGCCTGAGACGCCCGCTCATCGATTCCGCCCAGGTGGGCAGCGGTGTACCATTGCAGATCAACTGCGACAGCGCGCTATCCACCATCCAGTTGGCCATTGGTGAACCAACGTGGAGCGAATTTTTCGCCCGGATCATCAATATTTGGCCGCTTGGCTATCTCTTCTGGCTTGCAGGGTTTACAACCTTGCTCACATTACGCCCAAGGACTGCCCGCCAACAGCTATTTGCACTCTTTTTCTTCCTGACCGCCATATGGATTGTGACAGGCAGTGTAT
>JAHEML010000267.1 GCA_024643705.1 Caldilineaceae bacterium
TGCAGTCTTGACTAGGTACATCGTAAAATATGTCTTTTGTAGGTACGGCTTTTAGCCGCAAAACTGGCAAAATGCTCTCGATCCTCGTGAAAAGAATGGGTACTGTATGCTTGCGCTGCTTGCAGCAGCGCCTACGATAGTTCATAAACTTATTTTACGAAGTACTAAATATCACACATCGAATGTCACACATCGAATGTCACGCACAGCTTGATGGCATCTTGGGGGTTGCCATAGGTCTGCATAAACGCGTCGGCGGCCTGCGAGAATGGCACAATTGGATCGGCAACACCATCTGATGTGAGCCAGCCCCGGCGAAAGAAATCCACCACGGTTGCTTCCAGCCGGGCCAAATCCCACAGGGGGGCCTCCCGGCTGGGATTGTCCCACACAGGCATACTGCTGATCAGCTCCAGCCGGTTGTGATGCCACTCGGCCCCAAAAGGCAAGTTGCTATGATCGCCCTTGTAGTAGCCCAAGGTAACCACCCGCGCACACTGGCCCACACTGCGCATGGCTCCATAAAGAGCACGATAGCTGCCGCTGGCCTCGATCGCCACATCCGCGGGGCGGCCCAACAGACGGCGCGCCGCCAGCCCTACATCCTCGGCTGTGGGGTCGATGGTGGCGGTTGCACCAAAGCGCTCGGCAAGGGCACGCCGCTTGGGCAAGGGATCAACGGCGACGATCTGGGAACAGCCGGCCCTAGCCAACAATTGCACCACAAACAGCCCAATGGCCCCCATACCAGAGACGGCAACCGTATCCCCCAGAGTAATGCGTGCATCCCGCACAGCCCCATAAGCGTACAGCGCTGGGTCCAGGCAGACAGCGTCGACTGGCGATAGCTCCGGCGGCAGGTGATGCAGTGCTGCCGAAACTTTTGTCACGGTCTCGGCGACTGGCCCGTAGCCATACGCCCGGTCGCCGATGCGGAAGTCGGACACACCAGCGCCGACTTCAACCACTGTGCCCACCGCCATATTGCCGATAAACTGGCCGACAAAGCCAGGTGCAGCGTTGGGCGCGTCGGGTGGGGTAGGCACAAAGAGGCGCAGTGTCGGGTCGAAGCGCTGCTCCTGGAAAGGGGATTCACCACTGAAGATGTGGAACATTGTGCCGTGCTTGACCGCCGCGAATTCGCTACGGAAGCGCACCGAGCCATCTTGCAGAGTTCCGTCGGAATAATCGGAGATAATTGTATGGTGAGGCGTATCAACAAAAAGACCGCGAGGCATGAAATGTCTCCTTGGGTAGCTGCAAATTGGGGATATGATGGTCGTCCGTCATCTGTCGTGGCTTATTGGTCTTCAGTCGTCCATCACCGTCGATTCAACTCGGCCAGCGATAGCCCACTCTCCTTGTCATAAAGCCAACGCTCCAGATTGGCTTTCACTTGGGGCCAGTCGCCGTCGGTCATGGCAAACCAGGCTGTGTCCCGGTTGAGACCGCGCACAATCATGTGTTGGCGAAAGATGCCCTCAAATTGAAAACCCAGGCGCAGCGCGGCCGCACGGGAACGGGCATTGAGGCTGTCACACTTCCACTCCACCCGCCGGTACTGCAAGTGGTCGAAAGACTCGCACAGCATCAGATAGATGGATTCGGTGTTGATCTTGGTGCGCTGTGCTTCCGGCGCGTACCAGATGTTGCCCAATTCTACCCGGCGCTGACTGGGGACGATGTTGAGAAAGCTCACAATCCCTACCCGGCGGCCCGTTTCATTCTTATTCGCTGCATCATTCACGGTAAAAAAGAGGGGATCGGTAGAGGCTTGGCAACTCTCTAGCCAGTGTTGCATGGCTGGTTGGTCGGCAAAAGGGCCAGCGGTCATGTACGTCCACAATTGTTCACGCTGGGGGTCGTCGTGGCTGGCCGCGTAGAGTTCGGGTGCGTCCGCAGCCGCGTCCAGCGGTGTCAGGGTGACAAACTGACCGCGATATTCCTGGCGACGGGGTGGTGCAGGGTTGTCAAGCGGCGGCACGGTTGGGCCGACGGGCAGAGAAGTGTTAGATAGCATATGGATACGGCTTTCTGTAGGGCCGGTTTCTTACCGGCCAATTGCATAAAAAGAGGGGAACCGTCGCGGTTCCCCTCTTTTGCTCAGTTTCGAAGGCCCGATTGCGAACTCAGCCGCCGCCCTTCACTGCACCGGCGGTCAGGCCCGCCACCATGAAGCGCTGGCCCACCGAGTAGAGGATAAAGACCGGAACGGCCATGAAGAGAGAGGCAGCGGTTAACTCACCCCAGGGTTGCACGTCACCGATGATCATCATACCCAACCCCACAGGCAACGTCATCAAACTCTGTTTGCTGATCAGAATGTAGGCAAAAAGGTATTCGTGCCAGGCATTCGTCACGCCGAAGAGGAAGATAGCCATCAACGCTGGTTTGGTCAAAGGCAGCACAATGCGCCAGAAGACCTGGAAGCGGTTACAGCCGTCAATCAGCCCGGCCTCTTCCAACTCTCTGGGGATGGAGGCGTAGTAGCCCATCATCAACCAGATAGCAAAGGGCAAGGCGAAGGTGGAATAAGCGATCATCAGCCCTAGCAGACTATTGGTCAGTCCGATTTTCGCAAAAATCTGGTAAATGGAAATGACCAGCAACACGCCGGGCATCAGATAAGCGGCGAAGACGGCACTGGAAAAGAAGCGGTTACCTTTCCAGTTAAGGCGAACCAGACTATAGGCGGCCAGGGAAGCAACAACTGTCGAGACCAGCGGTGTGACCAGGGAGATGATGACCGAATTACGCATCCAGGCCAGGAAGTTGCGTGTGGGGCCAAGCAATTTTTCATACTGGGCCAGGGTCCACGGCTCTGGAATATAGAGAGATTGGAAGGAGACGATCTGGGCTTCTTCTTTGAAAGATGTGATGAAGACGAAATAGAAGGGGAACAACTCGAAGAGAAGAAGCAACCCCAGCACAATAGCGGCAAAAATGTTGACACGGGTTCGGGCTGCTTTGGCACGCCGGGCAGATGATTGGGCATCGTAGGCGACAGGCCGTGCACTGCGAATAGCAGACCCAATCGCATCCAATATCCGCTCGATCACGTCGTTGACCAACCAGAAAATGGAGCCGAAAACACCGATAACCATACGGAAAGGCCAGGAGAGTATTCCGAATATGCTGGTGTTCTGCTCGGCGGCGGATTGGCCGGAACGCCCAGTCTGGGTAGCGAGTACATTGCGCCCCAGGATGATAATCAGAACCAGCAGCAGAGGAACCATGGACATAGCTGCGGCCACGGCTGTCCCAATACGGAAACTACGGGCTGCCTCGATAGCGAAGATAGTATACATCTTTGTCGAGCCAAGCGGCCCACCACCAGTCAGCAGGAAGACCTGGGTAAAACCGTTGAAAGTCCAGATAAACGAAAGCAGGGTCTCGACCAAAATCACATATTGCAGGCCGGGCAAGGTGATATGCAAAAATTGCCGCCAACCGCTGGCTCCGTCAATAGACGCTGCTTCATATTGCTCTTTGTCAATGGCCTTGAGACCAGCCACCAATAGCAGGGTAAAGAAGGGAATACCAGCCCACAAATTGACCAGAATGACAGAGGGCAGCGCCAGTTCCGGCGTGCCAAAAAAGGGAATCGATGTAGTAATCAGCCCTAAATCCTTCAGCAGAGGGTTGATCAACCCATAGATCGGGTCCAGCAAACCTTTCCAAGTGATAGAGCGCACCACCTCGGGCATAATCCAGGGCAGCATGACCATTGCCGTAAAAATGGTGGCAAAACGATTCATTCGGTTGAGAAGCAGGGCTGCGATCATCCCCACAATAAATTTGAGAATAACGGCACTCAGCGTATACGTCAACGAAATGCGCACCGAATCCCAGAAGAAGGGGTCTTTGTACAAGTTTTGGTAGTTCAGCAAACCCACCCAGGGGCCGATGTCCAGGCTTGTTGTACGGGTGAAGCCTGTGTAGAATGCGCGCAGGAAGGGATAGGCAATAATCGTCCCTAACATCAGAAGTGCCGGAAAAATAAAGAGGTAACCCTCTTTCCAATCCGGCCCCAGAATGTGGCGCAACTGTCGAGCAGGTTTCTCTGCGATTGTCTGACGTTCGATGGCGGTACGTGGGCTGGTTAATTCCATTTTGTTTTCTCACAGTATTTTCGGTCGGGGATACCGAATCGCGTCATCATTTCTGTAGGGGATGGGCTACGTAGCCCATCCCCTACAGAAAACTATTCTACTTTTCGCCAGGCAGGCCGAATTCCTTGAAGACCAACACCATGCGATCATGGGCTGTGGCAACGGCCTCTTCCACCGGTGTGCCGGTGACAAAGGCGTTGACCATATCATTCCAGATACCCGAATTCTCGATAGCCGTCAGGGCCGGCGAGGAGGGACCAGGCCACGGGCCAGCATTGATGCCCGAATCGTCCAGAGCAGCTGGCTTGATCTGCTGGGACATTTCATCGTTCTTGGAAAACTCGGACATATCCCACAGATTGGTGTAGGCAGGAACGGCGTAAGCTGGGGAAGAGGCCAGCATAGCGTCCATACGGCCCAAATCGGCGGTGAAGGCCAGAATAACGTCCTTGGCCGCTTCGGTGTTGTGGGCACCCTTCAGGATAAACCAATCTTTACTGCCGATTGTGTTGAATTCCTGGTTAACGGGGCCACCGGGAGGAGCCAAGTACCCGGTCTTATCAGCCACAGGCAAACCATCCTTCACAGCCTTGGCATAGACAGTACCCGCATTTTCGGTGTAGGCGATCACTTCACCCTGGAAGGCTTCGTTGTTGGAGATGTCGTTCCAGGCCAACACGCCAGGGGGCAACATAGGCGCCCACTTTTCATCCAGATAGGTCTCCTTGATGAAGTTCATGGCTTCGATCATTTCAGGCGAGTTGGTGGTGATATACTGGCCCGTCTCGTCCTGCCAGCCGGCACCCCAACCGCATTTAATGCGTTGGATAATGCTGTTGCCGTCGCCAGAGCGGTTGATGGTGATGCCCCAACCGAAGAGTTCCGGTGTGGACACAGCCAAAGTTGCTTCTCGCAATTTGTCGTAGGTGCGGATGGATTGAATGTCGATGCCCGCCGCTTCGAAGGCATCCTTGCGGTAGTAACCACCACCAGCGCGCTGGTGATAAGGAACCGCCCACCATTCGCCATCAATAAATTTGCCATCTTTCAGGATAGGGGCGATGGGACCGTAGACTTCTTCGATTGCTGCCACCAGATCAGAAACGGGCTGGGTTGTGTCCAGACTGTGCAGCAGTTCGGGGGAGAGGGTGTGGCGTACCAGGTCTGGGGGATCGCCCGCCTGTACCGCGGCAGAGATACGTTCGGTTTCGCCGGAGCCAGCAGCGAAGCCAGCCGAATCGACGAATTCCAGGGGCCAACCCTTGCTTTCAACGTAGGCGGCCAACTCGGCCTGGGTGTATTCGTTGTAGGTATCGTGGAAATCGATGTCCAGAATAACCCACAGAGGATGGGCGCTGTCGACCATTGTTTCGGCAGCAGGGGCGGCGGTCGCTTCGGCAGCAGCTTCACCGCTGGCTGGTGCTTCGGCAGGAGCCGCAGCAGGGGCGGCCGCGGGGGGTGCGCACGCGGCCAGGGCCGTTACGCCGATGGCCCCGCCGGCCAATCGCAGAAAGGAACGTCGTGATAGGGTCTTTCGGTCCACAGTTTGCCTCCTTAGGACATGCAAATGGAACAAAATGGAAAACAAGACGCGAGAGCGTCTGAGAGCGCAATAACAGAATTTTTCTGTTGCTGCGAGGAACACATGGGCAATCAAAAACTGGGATACTTGAGATTGAAATGAATAAGCTCTGCCAGTCAGGTTGGGGGAGTCTCGTCGCTGGACAAAACCCTGACTACTCTGCGGGCAAACTATAGCAGAGAATCAATCATGCGTCAACTGGCAAAAATGGTCCGAAATGTTTTACTTTTCTCGAAAGTAAAACGTTTTCCACGAGGAAACGTTTTACGAGAATTTCAGATCCCCCTTTTGCTGCGCCAACGCTCGAACTCGGCCAAAGTAGTTTCGTTGGGGGGGTATG
>JAHEML010000268.1 GCA_024643705.1 Caldilineaceae bacterium
GCCACCGAAGTCCGGGTGATCAGCGCGCTGACGGGTGAGCCAGACGCGTTGGCCCAGCTTGCGGATCAAGCGCGGCCACTGGTGCGGGTGCAAGTAGACACACAAGGCGAGAGATTGGGGCTTCCCGCCATCACCGGCGGTGGTGGACAGGGCGCGCAGTTTGCAGACAGCCATTTGGATAGCGCCCTGGCCCTTTCCTCTGGCGCTCTAGTGGCTTTTCGGGATGCGGACGGCAACAAGCAGGAATATCTGGCCCGGCTGCCCTTTGCCCAACCAACCAAACCCGAAGCCTTGCACTTTTCCTTGGCAGCCGATGCACCGCCTGGCCTAACCGTCGTCATTCAGGCAGTTACGCTCTACGACGAGCGCACCGGCACATTTGTGCCCCTGCTGCCCAGCGACAGGGGCGACTTTCGGCTTGCCCACAGCGGGGATGTGAAAATATATGAGCGGGTGGCCGGGCCGGGTCGGGTCTCCTTGGTCACTGCGGCCCAAGCCGCTGCGGGCGACGAAGACGCGCTGGCGGCTCTGCAATCCGGGCAAACAGTTGTTGAGACCGACGCGACAACGGTAGCCGCATGGGGACTGACCGGTTCTACACCCGGCACGGCACAAGTGGTTGCCTATGCGCCAGAGCGGGTGGTTGTCGAGACAAACAGCGACGCGCCATCGTTGCTTGTGCTGCGGGATGCCTTCTACCCCGGCTGGCAGGCGACAATCGACAACGCGCCTGCCCTAATCTACCCAGTGGACATTCTCTTTCGCGGCGTGGCTCTGGTGGGGGGGCAACACACGGTCGAATTCGTCTACAACCCTGCTTCCTGGCGTTGGGGAAAGATGCTTAGTGGCGTAGCCATTGGTATATGGTTATGTTTGGGGTGGGTCTGGTCAAGACGGCGCGCAGCCGCTGTGATATAATGAGGAAATTCGGCTTTTGTTGAACGTTCCGTTTCTGTTGCGAAGATAGGAGATATTGTGATCAACCTATTCAACCGGCTGGTCGCTGTAGTGGTCTGGTTGGCTCTGCTGGCAGGAATCATCTATCTCGCAGCGGCACCAGTGGGCACATTTACAACGGTATCGGCGCGCATGGACGCCTTTGCCGAACAGTTGACACTTTGGCAGGCGGCCAATGCCACCAACTTCCTCATCGGCCAGATTGCCGTGGGGCTGGCTGCTCTGCTACTTTTCGGCACGCTCCTATGGGTGGAACTGTGGCCCAAAAGAAAACGGGGCGTGCGGGTGCATACCAGCGAAGGTGGTTCTGTCGAACTGGACACCGCCAGCATTGCCCGCCGCCTGGCCTGGCACTTGGATCAACTGGCCGAGGTGATTACCGTCTTCCCTAGTGTAAAAGCACGGGGCAGCGCCGTGGACATTCAGCTTGAGATCGAGACGGCCCCGGAGATCGATGTGCCCATGAAGACCGACGAAGTAGTCGAAGTGACCCGGGACATTATCGAACAGGATTTGGGGCTGAAGTTGGGCAAGTTGGATGTGCGCATGCGCCATGTGCCTTTCAGCGAAGAATGGGCCGCCTGATCGGAAAATAGAACGCGGATGACGCGGATTGGGCTGATCGAAACGGATATAAGAAGCATAGAAAGTAGCCTGTGGAGCAACGACAACCAACGACACTGTGGGCCGAAGCCCGACGACTATTGGGATTCCTCCGCACTCTCTTGGCTCGGCTTTTCCCCATCAGTCGCGCAGATTCCATCCAGCCAGCAACCCCATTTTCCCAAAACCCAGCCCTTCCCCCGGAGAGGAGTGCGTTTGTGACCTCCAGTGAACCGACCCAGCCACAGCCCCCTTTTGCCAACGGGCAGCCCTATCAGTCGCCTGTGGAAGCCAATAATATCGCCAGCACGGATGACCCATTGGCCGCGGACAGCGCACCGACGGCAGAAATCATCGAGCCTGCTCAACTGGAAATGGGTACAGCAGAGGAAGTTGATACTGAAGTTGTCACGGAAATTACCCCAGAGAAACTCCCGCTTGTCTCCACCCTGGAGAGCCTGCTCTTTGTCGCCGACGAACCCGTAGAAGTTGCCCGGTTGGCCCAGGCTCTGCGCTGCTCGACGGCAGATGTAGAGGCAGGGTTGGCCCAATTGCGGGCAGAATATGAAATCCACAACCGGGGCGTGCGCTTGCAGGAGCGCAATGGGAAGGTTCAGCTCGTGACGAATCCCGCCGCGGCCCAGGCTGTCGAGGATTTCCTAAGCCTGGACATGACCACAAAGCTCAGCGGCCCTGCGCTGGAGACGCTGGCGATTATCGCCTACCGTCAGCCCGCCACCCGTGTGCAGATCGAAGCCGTGCGTGGCGTAGATTGTTCGGGGATGGTGCGGAAATTGGAGCAGCAGGGGTTGGTGGAGGAGGTGGGGCGGCTGGAAACACCCGGGCGACCGATTCTCTACGGTGTTACCGATCTCTTTCTGCAACACTTTGGCCTGACCCATCTGGAGGAGTTGCCCGCGCTGCCTGATCTAGACGCTGACTCTTTGCGAGCGGTGATGGCACTGGCAGAGGATTGATGATCCCTTATCGCTTGCTTCCACGCTTGAGTGTCGTTGTCGATCCCTTTGCCCCGACCTCATTTCTCTCCAACTCTGCCTCAGGATCGAACACCTCGTTGTAGCGCCGACACGCCCCAATCAGATGCCCCGCAGAAAAGTGACCCGCCGTCCAAAAACGAATCGACGCTTCGCCACCGCACAGCCGCCGGATGATCTCCTCATCGGGCACGCCCAGCGCGTCCAGTTGCGCCACATCCCGGCAGAGGGTGAGAAGCTGGCCGATTTTGCCGTGGAGTTCGGGCAGAGGCGTGCGGCGAACATGGCCGCTGCCGGGGAAGAGCCGTTCCGGATGCAGCGCAGCCAGTCCTCGCAAGCTGCTCATCATCCCGAACATCTCAAATTCTGACGACCAGGCCCTGTCTCGCCCGCCGATAAAGGCATCGCCGCTGAAAAGCCACCGTTGCTTCGGCTCGAAAAATGCCACATGATCCCGGCTGTGGCCTGGCGTCTCAACCACCCTCAAAGAGAAGTTGTCACCGTGTACCCGCAGCCCCAGGGGTTGGACAGTGGGCAGTGCTTTGGGCAAACCCCACAGTAGCCGCCGGTATATCTGCTGGTGTAAACGCTGAGGGTCGGTGATGAAAGGGATTGTGGCTTCGGGGGCTTGGATCAACGCCTGGGGAAAGCGCCGGTGCAGCGCGTGCAGCCCGCCTGTGTGGTCCTCGTGGCCGTGGGTGACGATAACCTGTTCCACACCCAACTGCTCCACAATCTGCACCAGTTCATCGGACAGACAAGGCGGCCCGCTGTCAATGAGCAGACCATCCAGCCAATAGGCTGTGGTCCAATAGAGCGGACGGCCCAGAAGTGTGCGGGCCATGCGGATTGCGGTGACGGAGCCGTGCTGTTGAATGTCGATCATGCGTGGGCTTTACAGGCTATACAATCACAATACTTTCATTACCTAACGATAACTACCAAGCCACTGACCGGATTTTCGCCACGAATTGCACGAACACTCACGAATTTGGCTAAACCATTCGTGAAATTCGTTGAATTCGTGGCAAAGGGTTGGTCGTTACACCCGATGAACATTACCCAACGAAGCGTGAAGCGTGACAAAGTTCGACTGCTCTCACGTTTCACGTTTCATCTTTCCCATCAACCCCTCTACCACCCAATCCGGTATACGCGTCATTGCGCCCCTGTTATCCACGCAGATGTGGTTGCTGCTGCCTGCGGCGCAGAGTATGCCCGTGGCACTATTGATCACATCATAGGCGAACTCCACCTGGCGGCTGCGCAGGCTGACCAGCCGGGTAATCACCTGCACCGGATCACCAAAGCGCAGGGCTGTGCGATAACGGCACTGCACATCTGTCACTGCGAAATTGTAGCCAGCGTTGGCGATCTGCGCATAGGGCAGCCCCGCTGCACCCATCCACGCCACCCGCCCAGCTTCGAACCAGACAATGTAGCTGGCGTGATGCACCACGCCCATTTGGTCTGTCTCGGCAAAGCGAACGGTGATGTCCAGAGTATGAGAAAAGGTCGGTTCCATTACGGCATCAATCTGCTGAATTTTCGGCGAATCCAACGGATTTGGGACGACTGACGAGCGACGACGGACCACGGACGAACAGCATCAGAGTCACTGGTGATTTCGCTCGTCAGTGGTCCGTCGTCCACATTTACATATGAATCGGGTGACCCTCGACCGCGTGGGCGGCCTCCATGATGACCTCGCCCAGGGTGGGGTGAGCGTGGACGTTGCGCGCGATTTCGGCCGGGGTGATTTCCATCATCTGGGCCAAACTGATCTCTGGGAGCAGTTCTGTGGCGTCTGGCCCAACGATATGAGCGCCCAGAATTTCGCCATATTTGGCGTCGGAGATCAGCTTGACAAAGCCACTTTTTGCCCCTAATGCTTGTGCTTTGCCGTTGGGGAAAAAGGGGAATTTGCCCACCTTGATGTCGTGACCTTCGGAGCGGGCTTGGGCTTCGGTCAATCCCAAACTGGCAACCTGGGGTTGGCAATAGGTGCAGCGGGGCAAAAAGCGGTAACGTTCGGCGGGGATAGGCATTGTCTCCACCCCGGCGATTGTCTCTGCGGCCACAATGCCCTGGGCGCTGGCAACGTGGGCCAGGGCCAACTTGCCCGTGCAGTCGCCAATGGCATAGATATGCTTGACATTCGTGCGCATCTCCGCGTCGATACCAACAAAGCCCCGCTTGTCCGTGTCCACGCCCGTGGCATGCAGCCCCAGCCGGTCGGTGTTGGGGCGAATGCCGATGGCCATCAGCACCTTATCGGCTTCGATCACTTCCGTCTCACCGCTCTTCATATTTTTCACAGTCACTTTTACGCCAGAGTCGCTCTTTTCCACCTGCTCTGTGCGTGTGCCTGTCAACACACGGATGCCCGCCTTCTTGAAGCTCTTTTCCACCTCGGCGCAGACTTCCGCATCTTCCAAAGGCAGAACAGTGTCGAGCATCTCCACAATTGTCACATCCACGCCGTAGGTGCGGTAGACGTAGCTGAACTCCATGCCAATCGCGCCGGAACCAACCACCACCAGCTTTTTGGGCAGATTTTCCAATACCAGCGCGTCCCGGTATTGGATCACCTGCTCGCCGTCGATCTCAACGCCAGGCAACGAAGCAGCTCTGGCCCCCGTTGCCAAAATGATGTTGGCCGCGCTGACTGTGCGCTCTTCTTCCACCTGGGCATACTCCGAGCCGCCCACCCGCACGGAATGGGAGTTGACGAATACGCCGTGGCCGTTGATCACATCGATCTTGTTCTTCTTCATCAGAAATGCCACGCCCTTGGTCTGACGGTCTACAATCGCCCGGCTGCGGGAAACGGCTTTGCTAAAATCGACAGTCAGATTGTCGAAGCCGAAACCGAAATCGGCTGCTTCGTGCAAGGTTTCCAGCACCTCGGCGTTGTGGATGAGCGCTTTGGTGGGGATGCAACCCCAGTTCAGGCAGACACCGCCCAGATTTTCCCGCTCTACCACTGCCGTCTTCAACCCCAACTGGCTGGCTCGAATCGCGGCCACATAGCCGCCAGGCCCGCCACCAAGGACGAGTACGTCGTAATCATAAGAATGAGTTGCCACATTTCCTCCGATGGAAGTGTTGCGTGTTGCGTACTGCATATTGCGTAAGTAGTGACGATTAAGGCGCTGTTGGACCGAATCGGGAACGGGAAAACAGAAGAGTTGTCACGTTGTCATAGACACTGCCAACCAGCAATCAAACACCTCAAATTGTTCAAAACCTACGCAACACGAAATACGCAATACGTCTGCGAAATTATTTCCAATTCTCTAAATTCTCTACCACCCGCCCCACAAACCCATCTGCCTCTGCGCCGTTAAGAATCCGGTGATCAAATGAGAAGCTGAGATAGCACATGGGACGAATGACGATGGCGTCGTCGGCGCTGGGCAAGAGTGACTGGGTATCGCTACGCACCACAGGTCGTTTGCTGATTTTGCCGATACCC
>JAHEML010000269.1 GCA_024643705.1 Caldilineaceae bacterium
GCAGAGACACAAAGAAGCAAAGGCGCAAAGAGAATCATACTCTTCTCTGCGCCTTTGCTTGTTTGTGTCTTGGTGGTAAAATCTCTGCCCCGTTTACCTGGGGTCTTTCTCCTTACAGGGGTAGGTTTTCGTGATGAGTTGATAGAGAGAAGCGGTTAACATCGAGAGACGGCCAAGGAACGGCTCGAAAGGCACCGAGCGGAACAGGCCTGTGAGCGATCGCAGCGGCCAAAATGACAAGAATGCCTCGATGAAAACAAGATATCTGACGGGTCCAAGTAGAGTTAGGCGAAAACCTTCGAGCAATATGGGCCAAGGGCAGAGAATCAAACGAACAGGCTGGCAAGGAATCTTCGGCATCGCCGCCGACACTAACAACCCAAAGGGTAGCCAAGGCGATAGCCAACCAGAAACGAGTTGCGCGTTGGGGGTCGGTCATGCGTGTGCGTTGCCACTGCCACCCAGAGCGTTTAGTCTGCTTGAAGCCGCATTCAATCCAAGGGCGTAAACTGTACCAAAATACGTCAGCTTGAGTTGCTGGCAAGTCTGTCAAGATCAGCCAAGGGTCGCTGTGGTGTTCATCCCAACAGGCCAAAAGTGTGCAGTCAACTGGGTTGGATTTGAAACAGGTCACTTGACCCGACCAGCATGTTCCTTTCTGTGGAAGAGCCATCTTGAGGGGGAGAAACTGATTTCTTCCTGGTTGAGAAAAGGTTCCATAGGTATGATTGACGCGTAGGAAAGGATGCCAGCCATTGTGTTGGATGCATTTGTACAGCCAACTGGCATACAAACCTCGGTCCGCCAGGATGATGACGGTCCAATCACTGGGGATGGCTTGTTGTAAATGGCCAAAAAGGGCTTCCCAGTGAGGACGCCATTCGCCTTTCTTGCCTTCCTGGAGAACAACCCAGGCCACTGGAATAGCGCAACCACGATAGACGATGCTGATGGCCAGGACAACGAATCGTTTTCCCAGACTGGACGCATCCATAGCCAGGGCGATGCGCTTTTCGTCCGATGACCACCAACTGAGTACCCAGTGGATTAACGGAACAAAACAGGGTGTCACGTTCAGTTCGCAACGTTTTTCGCCCTTTTTGGCCTCTGGCTCTTTATACCATTCTCTCAGCCGTTGCTTCACGCTCATCGGTTTGGCGCTCAGAACACACCCAAGAAATAGGCTGATCATGTCCAAACCGCAGCTTTGCGTCATGACTATCCCAAAACTCCACATAGCCAGCAAGACCGCTTGGGGTTTACTCAAACCAGTCATCTTTTCAATAACAGTTTCTTGCCATACGTCCAGACTTGTTTTATCGCTCATTCCCTCACCTCCTATGTTTACATTCGAGGAATTGAGAGAATGATATTCTGTTTCAACCAATGTCAAAAACCTACCCTTGAAAGGAGGCTGGGTGGGGGTAGGTATTTAACACAGGACAGAGAGCGACCGGGTAGAATCTGACAAAGTCTGGTACAATGGAGATACGATTCGAGGCTACAGGCAGAGAGAATGTGGACTGATCCCCTTTTCTGCTCATCACTCCGGTTTCAAACCAAACAAGGATAAAACATGGCAGAACGTGACCCGTTCCGGGAGATATTAGAATCTTTCAACGAGGAAGACTGGAATACCATCGAGGAAGAACTGCTTGACGGTGGCGGTGGCAACGACGGTCCGCGTCGCCCGGTTGGCGGCGGTGGTGGTGGTGGCAATGGATTACCCCAGGGCAACCCCCGGATTCTGTGGTGGATGCTCATCCCCTTTATTGCAATTTCTCTGTTCAATTCCATTCTTGCTTTCTTCACCGATATTGCGTGGTACGACAGTTTGGCCTTGTCGTCGGTCTTCTGGACCCGTATCACCGCTACGGTCGGGCTTTTCTTTGCGGGAGCCATCGCCTTTCTCATCTTCTTTGTGATCAACGTGCTGATTGCCCGGCGCTTGGAACCCAGAGGGCTAGAAGGCACACCCATCAGCCAGATCGCCGCGGCCATTGGCGTGCGCATCACCCCGGCGGTGCTGCTTGTGGGTTTGGTGTTGGCCTTCTTTATGGGGTCTGCCGCGTCGGCCCGCTGGGAGGATTCGCTCCTCTATCTCAACCAATCCTCCTTCAATCTGGCCGACCCCATCTTTGGCAAGGATGTTGGTTTCTACATTTTCACCCTGCCTATTTGGCAAATTGCCCGCAACTGGCTCATGAGCACCCTTGTGCTCACGCTGATTGCCTCCGCCGTTGTCAGCGGGATTGGCTGGCGGGGGTGGGATGCCAGCGCGGCTGTGCGCGCCCATCTGAGCGGCCTGGGTGCGTTGATCCTTTTGCTGATTGCATGGCAATACCGGCTGGACGCACTGCAATTGGTCTACAGTGCACGTGGGGCTGTCTTTGGCGCAGGCTACACGGACGTCAACGCCCAATTGCCGGCCTACAATTTATTGGTGATTGTCACGCTGATCACGGCGGTTTTGCTGCTGGTGAATGTGGTGCTACGCCAGGCGTGGCGGGTGATTATAGTGGTATTGGTGCTTTGGGTAGCTATATCCGCAGTGGCAGGCAATATCTATCCGGGCATTGTGCAGCGTTTTCAAGTAGACCCGAATGAATTTACCCGAGAAGAACCCTACATCCGGGACAATATCGACTTTACCCGCATGGCCTTTGGGCTGGCTGATATTGAGGAAGAAAACTACGACGCCGAAGGTCAATTGACCGCTGAAGGCTTGATGGCGCAATCGGAGACGGTGCGCAATATCCGACTGTGGGATTACCGCCCCCTGTTGCAAACCTACAATCAGGTGCAGGCCCTGCGCCAGCAATACACCTTTAACGACATCGACATCGACCGCTACACCATCGACGGTGAACGGCGACAGGTGATGTTGTCGGCCCGGGAACTTGTCCCCGAGCAACTGGAAGAGCAGGCCCAAACCTGGGTCAACCGCAAGCTGGTCTATACCCACGGCTATGGGGTCGCGGCTTCGCCAGTTGCCGAGATCACAAAAGATGGTCTGCCCACATTCATTCTCAAAGATCTGCCCACCCAGGGGGTAATCGATGTATCCCGGCCAGAAATCTACTTCGGCGAGCGGGCCAACGATTATGTGATCGTCAAGACCGACACGCCCGAATTTAATTATCCCCGTAGCGAGGGCGGCAACGCCTTTACAGCATTCGATGGAGACACGGGCATCAAGCTGGGCAGCTTCTTCACCCGCTTGGTCTTTGCCTTGCGCTTTGCCGATGTCAACCTGCTGATCAGCGAAGAGCTGAAGCCCCAGAGCGAATTGCTTTGGCGGCGTAACATCCAGCAGAGAGTGCGCGAAGTAGCGCCCTTTCTGCGTTACGACAAAGATGCCTACATCGTCATCGGCGATGATGGCGGACTTTACTGGTTTTTGGACGCTTACACCCTCAGCAACCGCTTTCCCTACAGCGAGCCGAGCCGGGTGGGCACAGACACCATCTCAGCCGGCTTCAACTACATTCGCAATTCGGTCAAAGTGGTGATCAACGCCTACACAGGCGAGATGAAATTTTATGTGGTAGACCCCAATGAACCTATCGTTGCGGCCTATCGCAACATTTTCCCCGACCTGTTTGCCGACTACGCCACCATGCCCGCCGACCATAAAGCCCACATCCGCTACCCCAACGATCTGTTCAGCATCCAGGCCAATATGTTTTTGACCTATCAGATGACAGACCCCAAAGATTTCTACAACCGGGAAGATATGTGGGCATGGCCTCAAGAAATCTTCGACGACCGAGCGCGACCCATCGAGCCATATTATGTGCTCATGCAGCTACCCGGCAGCCAGGATTTGGATTTTATCCAGATTTTGCCCTTTACCCCAGCCAACCGGGAGAACATGATCGCCTGGCTGGCCGCCCAAAGCGACCCGGAGAAATATGGGCAGAAGATTGTCTATCGCTTTGGCAAGGATTCGCTCCTCTTTGGCCCCAAGCAGATCGAGGCCCGCATCGACCAGGACCCTGTGATCAGCTCGCAACTGAGCTTGTGGAACCAGCAGGGCAGCCAAGTGATTCGGGGGAACTTGCTGGTCATCCCTGTCAGTGGTAGCCTGCTTTATGTCGAACCGCTCTATCTTCAGGCTGCATCGGGCAAAATACCAGAGCTGAAACGGGTAATCCTGGCGACCACCGACCGGGTCATCATGGCCGAAAATCTGGGGCTGGCCCTGGCGCAACTCTTTGGACGAGACGTGCTCGAAGATCAGCGCCTGGCCGAGCTGGCCCTGGCCGAAGGCGAGGCCCTGCCCGATACCCTGCTGGACACCCAGCCGGCAGCACCCATCGAAACAGGGGCCGATCTGTCGGGTAGCTCTCTGGAAGAACTGATTGTCCAGGCCAACACAATCTATGGATTGGCCCAGAGCGCCCAGCGGGCTGGCGATTGGGCAGGCTATGGAAGCTACATGAACGAACTTCAAGCCGTGTTGGGGCAACTGGCCGAGGTAAGCGGCGTGCAACTGGTACCGAGCGAAGTACCGGATGCTCCCACAGAAGCCCCTGTGGAGGCTCCTGCGGAGACGCCTACCGAGACACCTGTCGAAGAGCAGGCTCCAGAAGCCACACCTACGCCATCCAGCGGCGGGTGAGACTGGCTGGAACGAACCAGATACACCTAGACGTTGAGCAGAAAACCAGACCTGCCAGGTTTTTGAAAGCCTGGCAGGTCTGGTCGTGCGTAACCCAACGGTATCCCGTTCCGAGGTTCTACCATTTCAAACGTTCTATCGTTCAAACGTTCTTTGTGTAGTGTGGAGTAAAGGGATGGACGAGCAACGCCTGGTATTTGAAAAACGCATCGACCAAACCTGGGCCAATTATTGGCAATGCAGCCCAGAGGTATTCGACAACCCAGGGGCTACCCTTCGCCTACGCCACAACTCCAGCAACGCACCCGCGGTCCATCTCTCCACTATCCGAAACCACACCTTCATCGAACACGACCAAGTTGACAGTGACCATCTGCGTGCCATCGTGGATGGCCTGCCATGCGCCGAAATCATCACTGCAGACGCCATTGCAGCCCGTTGGTCGGCCCACGAAAACGCCCAGCGCCAAGTAGAGTTAGTCACACATGGCCTTACCTTTTACCTCTTTCCGGCTGATCTCCCTACACGCCAT
This sequence comes from Caldilineaceae bacterium, assembly GCA_024643705.1. Lineage (GTDB taxonomy): Bacteria > Chloroflexota > Anaerolineae > Caldilineales > Caldilineaceae > JACQGT01. The sequence continues at coordinate 5,157 of JAHEML010000269.1, forward strand.
CTCCCCGGCGGCTTTGCCCTGCGTCGGCTCACCGACGGGGATCAGGAACAGTTGCGCCAGTTGGAAGAGACAAACTCGGTGGAAGAAGTCTCCGAGGCTTATGTGGCGGTGGACCACGAAATGGCATGTGGCGTCTTCCAACTGGGCGGCCAGGGTGAGACACCCCACCTTGTCACCGCGGCCAGCGCCTACGAGAGAGCAGGTTTTGTCGATCCAGGCGTCATCACCCACTCGGATTTTCGTAAACGTGGCTTTGGCAGCGCGGCTGTCCATGCTCTTTGTCAGTGGGCCATCCGCCAGGATCGGATCATGCAATACCGCTGCGACCGGGATAATGTGGCCTCTCAGGGCGTCGCCCGCCGGCTGGGTTTCAAGCCCTATGTAATCCAAGACAGCATTTGGTTGAAGTAGTACCCACATCGCAGCCTTCAACCCACCCCCACCCTTTCACAGGAGCCCCCCCATGACAAAACGTCGCAAAGTTGTTCTCACCGGTGCTTCCGGATACGTCGCCAGCCTTCTTCTGCCAGCCTTCCGCCAGCGTTACGATCTCACCTTGCTGGATGTGCGCAAGACCGACCGCGACGGCAATCCGGTTGACGGCATTCAGATCGCCGACCTGACCAGCCGGGACCGGGAGAGCTATCGACACCATTTTGCCGGTGCTGATGCCGTGGTACACCTGGGCTTTACCCGGGCCGCCGATCGCACAGACATTGTGCAGGACTACTACGCTGAACAGACCAATGTGGAGATGGCCTTCCACATCTACCAGACGAGCCTGGAAGAAAATGTATGGCGAGTGGTCGTGGCATCGTCCAACCACGCGGCCGACTATTACGAGCGGCTGATTTTGCA
>JAHEML010000270.1 GCA_024643705.1 Caldilineaceae bacterium
TTGGGGGCCACATTGCCCCAATTGCCTGAGTGGAAGTCCCGGTCGGCGTGGCGCACCCGCAGTTCGAAGGAGGCGACACCCCGGGGGCCGTATTTGATGCAGGGGTCCCCGTTTTCCTGCACAGGGCCATCCGCCGTGATGACCAAATCCACATCAGCCAGCAGCGCCCCATGGGTGCGCACACAGTCGGCGATGTGGGGGCTGCCCAGTTCTTCTTCGCCTTCCAGCAGCACAACCACGTTGCAGGGCAGGCTGTGGTTCACGGCCAGCCAGCTTTCGATGGCGAGGATCTGGGCCAAATGCTGACCCTTGTTGTCGCCCACGCCCCGGCCATAGATGCGCCCGTTGCGAATCTGCGGCTCGAATGGGGGCGAAATCCAGGCGTCCAATGGGTCGGGCGGTTGCACGTCGTAGTGGCCGTAGAGTAAGACAGTCGGCGCGCCTGGTCGATCCATCCGCCTGCCGTAGACAAAGGGCCAGCCGTCGCTGGGCAGCAATTGGGCTTCCATGCCCATGCCGGTCAGCAGATCGAGCAGGAAGTCGGCTGTCTCGGCGATTCCCACGCCGTGGGCGCTGATGCTGGGGCGGGCGACGTAGGCCAGCAGCCGATCGATGAAAGAATCTCGCTGGCTGTCGATGTGGGTGTAGACAGCCGACAAGTCGGTGGGTAAATCTGTGGGCAGATGGGTCGGCAAAGCGGAATTTGGCATGGATCATTTCTCCTTTTGTGCCGCCACCTAGGGCTGACAGAGGGTTGGTGGTTGCGGCAAGGGTTGGACAAAACAGGGGGCTGATTTGCGTCTCATCTCTTCACCCGCCTACAATGGATGGATTCGCCGCCATTCTAACACAGGTACAGGACTTTTCCGTGTCTCTCTCTCCGTCTGAATCTTTGTCTGTTTTTACGCCCCGCCGCGAATTTTGGGCCGGTGTGCGGGCTACCCTGCCGCTGATTGTGGGGGCAGCGCCTTTTGGGTTTATCTTTGGTGCGCTTGCCATCAACAGCGGGTTGTCTCTGCCCGCTGCGGCTGGTTTTTCGGCCATTGTCTTTGCTGGATCAGCCCAGTTTATTGCTTCGGGGTTGGTTGCCTCCGGCGTGAGTGTGGGCTTTATCGTGATGACGACTCTGATCGTGAATCTGCGTCATGCGCTCTATGGGGCGACCCTGGCCCGGCACACAGCTCATTTACCCCAGCGTTGGCTGCTGCCCCTGGCCTTCTGGCTCACCGACGAAACTTTCGTTGTGGTTGCCTCGCGCTATGCCAAAACGGACGATTCGCCCTACAAGCATTGGTACTTTTTGGGTTCTGCACTCTTGATGTATGTCAACTGGCAAATCTGCACATGGATCGGGATCGGTGTAGGCCAATCCATCCCGGCCCCAGGCGCGTGGGGGCTTGACTTTGCCCTGGTTGTCACATTTATTGGGATGCTTGTGCCTTTTGTGCGCAACCGGGCGACCCTGGCTGCCGTGCTGGTGGCGGGGGCAACGGCTCTACTGTTCAACAATCTGCCCAACAAGCTGGGGCTGATGGTTGCCAGCCTGGCCGGTATCAGCGCGGGTTTGCTTGTCAATGGCCTATGGCCCGAAGCAAAAACCGGACACAGTCGACAGAATCCCAGCGTCTCACCATCCCAAACCGACAGGCTGCCATGAACGAAACTCTTCTCATTCTCGGCATGGCCGCGGTGACATTCGGCGCGCGCTACTTGCCCATGGCTGTTTTGCGCCGCTTTGATTTGCCGGGGCCAATCTTGCGCGGACTCTCTTTTGTGCCGCCCGCTGTGTTGATGGCGATTGTTGCGCCTGCCATGTTTCTGCCTGGGGGCAATACGATTGATCTTTCGCTGGAGAACGCCTATCTGTGGGCAGGGTTGCTTGCGTTTGGGGTGGCCTGGCGCTGGAAGAATCTGCTTCTGACGATTGTGGCGGGGATGAGCGTTTTTCTGTTTTGGCGGGTGATGGTCTGAATCTCTCCCTAGGCTTAGCTAGGTTCCGCGGTCTTCTCACAATAGATAGGATTTGTCAACGCCCACCGCCATCCGCTCAGATCAAGATGGGGCGGAGCCTGGGCTGGCAACAACGTGGGTGGACAGTCCCCCATCAGTTCTGCGCGAATTGAAAGCCCTGTCTGTACTGTGGCGCGGATCGTCGCATCGCCGCCTTGAACAATCTGCGTGAAGAGCACTTCCCCATCCACAATGATCCGCAGGGCTAGTCCCGCACCACGCCAGACCCTAATTGTCACTTCCGCCAACTCACTGTCGTTCACTGCCAGCACTCCGCCCATCCCGGTTTCCCCCAGGGAAGAGGCTGCACACATCTCTAGGCGTGGGCCGTCCGGGCTGGCGCCGATGCTCACCCGTCCACTGCGTATCCCCTCCAACACCCCGCGAATCGAGCGCTCGGTTGTCTGCACCCAGGTGGTTGGTTGGCCCAGGCGCAGAAAGTTTGTGTCTTCTCCTGCCGGGCAGTGATAGTCGCTGCCACCCACTACGGGCACACGCCAACCAGCCGCCAGCAGGCGATCCCACAAGGCCAGGCTCTCTTCGTTGCGATAGGGCCACGGCCCCTGCCAGACTTCCAGCGCATCTACGGGCAGATCGAAGCCATATTCCCAGGCGGGGCCGCCCTGTTTGGGGTGGTTGATGGAGCAGAGCGCGCCGTGAGCGTGGGCCAGATCGATAATCGAGCGGATGTCATCGGGGGTACGGCAGCGGAAATCGCACCAGTGGCCTGTACCCCACACATTCATGTGGCCGTAGTAGGTGGTCACCTCTTGGCCGGGGATCAGGAGCAGGGAGCCGTCGTCCAGCGCGTCCAGTGCCCGGTGGTGGCTGGTGTTGTTGTGATCGGTAACGGCGAGGAAATCCAGCCCCAGCGCTTTGGCTTTGTCGAGCAACTGCTGGGGCGAACCTTTGGCATCGCTGTGAAAGGTGTGGGATTGGAGATCGCCGCGCAGCCACGGATCAGAAAGCTGGAACGCGGATGGGCGCGAAAAGGCCGGATTGTCGCGGATTGAGGAGTCGGGATTTTCCGAAAAGTCGGACTCCTGGTCTTGGAGGTCGGCTTCGATGGTGATCGTGTAGTCTGCACCTTGCGGCCAGATGCGGTAGAGGCCGAGGATGACTTGATAGCGTCCGGCGGGGAGCGATCCGGGCATATAGCCTGGGGTGGCGTTGGTGGGGGTGATGGTCAATTCGTTGCGGGCTGATCCACTCCAGCCGCGGAAACCGGCCCCACCGGGAAAGTCCGCGCCCGCAGGGTCAAAGAGGCCGATGTCGATGACATTGCCCCCTTCCACCTGATTGGACGACATGGCGGCAGAATAGGTATAGCGAACGGTCAACCGCTGGGCAGGCTGGGGCAGATCGAAGGGGATGTAGGCGTAGTCGGAGCGTGCTTTGTCGGCCTGGGTAATGTGGCCGTCCAGAATGAGTAGAAACACGGGGTTAGCCTTCGGTAAAGGGGGCTGCCAGCATCCCCGCCACAATCAGCCCGATCTGCCACACTGTCATTTTGGCAAAACGGGGCCAGAGCCGCCTTTTTTCCACGCCTGTGCGATACCAGTATTCGATCAAGATCACCAGCACCGCGCCAGCCAGACCGAGCAATACCACGCTCAACCGGTCGATGAAGCTGACCTGCCAGTAACCCAGTCCGGCGATTTCGGCCAACGAGACGGCAAGAATGCGGCCAAAGAAAAAGTCGCCAATCGCCAACCCCAGGCTGATCAGCCAGAGGAGGTAGGCAATGGGCAAGTTTGTGGGCAGACGACGCCACAGGGGAACCGGGCCATCCGGCGACAGACGACTCATAGCACGCCAGTCAGGCTCAGTTCGCCGGCAAAGTGGCAGGCTGCCTTGTGGCCCGGCGCGTACTCTTGCAGAGGGGGCGATTCCTGGCTGCAAATTTCTTTGGCATAGGAGCAGCGGGGGTGGAAATAACAGCCGCTGGGCGGGCGAGCCGGGTTGGGCACGTCGCCTTCCAGAATAATGCGTTCTTTGCGTTGGCGGGGGTCTGGGTTGGGGATGGCCGAAAGCAGGGCTTCGGTGTAGGGGTGCAATGGGTTGCGGAACAGTTCTTTGGTTTCTGAAATTTCCACAATGCGGCCCACGTACATCACCGCCACGTGATCGCAGGTGTGTTTGATCACACTCATATTGTGGGCGATGAAGAGGTAGGTCAGGCCGAACTGCTCCTGCAAATCTTCAATGAGATTGAGTACTTGGGCCTGGACAGAGACATCCAGGGCCGAGACAGGCTCGTCGGCAACGATGAATTCTGGGTTCAAGGCCAGGGCGCGGGCCAGACCAATGCGTTGGCGCTGACCGCCGCTGAAGGCATGGGGATAGCGGTTCATATATTCCGGGCTGAGGCCAACCGAACGCAGGAGTTCGGCCACCCGGTCGTCCAACTCTTTGCCCCGTGCTATTTTGTTGATGATCAGCGGCTCGCCCACGATTTGGCGGAGGGTGAGCCGGGGATTGAGCGACGCGTAGGGGTCTTGGAACATGATTTGCATGTCCCGGCGAAAGGTGCGCATTTCGTCGGGGGCCAAGTTCTCGATGTGGATCGGGCCTTCTGTACGATCGTAGTAGACAATCTCTCCGCTGGTTGGGTCCAGCAGGCGCATGATGGTGCGGCCCGTTGTTGTTTTGCCACAGCCGCTTTCCCCCACCAGCCCAAAGGTGTCGCCTTTGGCAATGGAGAAGGAGACGCCATCCACAGCCTTGACGTATCCCACCACCCGGCGCAGAAACCCCTTGCGGATGGGAAAGTGCATCTTCAGATCGGTGACTTCCAATAGGTTTGTGCGGGTATCTGCACCGTTGCCGTTCATTGCTTTCGTTCCCGTCTCGGCCATCGATCAATTCTCCGCTAAATGGTGGGGGCGGCGTGCTGCGCCATCAATGTATCATCGTAGAGCAGGCAACGCACCCGGTGGTTGCCGCCCATCTGCAATACTTCCGGGGTGTGTACGTCGCAGAGTCCGGGGATCATCTCTGGGCAGCGGGGGTGGAAGGGGCAGCCCGGCGGCACGACCGACGGATCGGGCACACGGCCTTTGATCACATCCAACCGGCCCTGTACTTCGTCGGTCAGGCGGGGGATGGAACGCAGCAGGGCGCGGGTGTAAGGATGCTGGGGGTTGTGGAACGTGGTGTCTACATCGGTCTGTTCCACAGCTTTGCCCAAATACATCACAGCCACGTCATCGCACATTTCTGCAACCACACCGAGATCGTGGGTGATGAAGATGATGCTCATGTGGGTCTCTTCCTGGAGCGCCCGCATCAGGTCCAAAATCTGTGCTTGGGTGGTCACGTCCAGGGCGGTTGTTGGCTCGTCGGCGATCAGCAGCGTGGGGTTGCAGCTCAGGGCGATGGCGATCATCACCCGCTGGCGTTGGCCACCGCTAAGTTGGTGAGGGTAGGCGTCGAAGGTGCGTCCCGGCTCGGGCAGATTCACCTTTGCCAGAGCGTCGATGCCGATCTCTCGGCCTTCTTGTTTTGTCACATTTTGATGCAAGGTGATGGCTTCCAACAGTTGGCTGCCCACGGTGTAGACAGGGTCCAGGGAGGTCATCGGCTCCTGGAAAATCATCGCGATGTCGTTGCCCCGGATGGCGCGCATAGCCTTGCCGCGGGGTTGCAGGGATGTGATGTCGATGGCTTCGGTGCGCTGGTCGATGGGGTCTTGGCGGTAGTAGGTGATCTTGCCATCGACCATGCGTCCGTTACCGGGCAGCATGTTCATAATACATTGGGCGGTGACGCTTTTGCCGCAGCCGCTTTCGCCTACAATGCCCAGTACTTTGCCCCGCTCTACAGAGAAGTCTACACCCCGCAAGGCACGGATGACACCGCTTTCGGTTAGAAAATGGGTGTGCAGGTTTTCCACCTGCAAAATTGTGTTCTGGTTTTCAGCCATTCGAATGGTTCCTGCTTGGTGAGTTCGTGGGTGGGCTGGCTAGATGGCGAAGGGATCTGCTGCGTCCCGGAT
>JAHEML010000271.1 GCA_024643705.1 Caldilineaceae bacterium
TTCGTGTAGATCGAAGGGGTGGGCCGAACCGATCCAGAAGACGGGGACAGGGATGCGGAGCGCTGTCATTGGGGACGCTGTCATTGGGGACGCTGACATTGGGAACGCTGTCATTGGGGACGCTGTCATTGGGAGCCGTATTGGGCGGCCAGTTGGGCCACAGTTGTGTAGGCCTGCACCAGCCGCAGGGGGGGAATGTCATTTTGCACAAAATGGCCGGTGCAATAGATAAAGCCACCACCGGGCGCATAGATTTCGAAGCGGCGGCGGATATATTCGTCGAGCACGTCGCCATCGTAGGCGAGCAGCCCATCCACCACATCCAGCGAACCGTAGAGGACGATCTGGTCGCCGTAAGTGTCTTTGATGGTTTGGGGGTCCATGCCCGCGCTTTCCTGGATGGGGTGGAAGAAGCTGTAGCCCATTTCCACAATGTCGTCCATAATCTGCATCATGTAGCCGTCGCTGTGGAGCATGACGGGAATCCCGCGGCTGCGGGCGTGTTGCACAACCCGCTCGCTGTAGGGGCGGATCATGCGCCGCCACATGCGCGGGGAAAAGAGCATTGTGTTGTTGCTGCCCCAATCGTCGGAAAGGGTGAGAAAGTCTACCCCGGCGTCGATGCAGTTGTCCACCAATCCGCAGAGCCAGTCGGCGTAGCGGTCAAACCAGGCGGTCATCAGCTCGGGATACATGCCCAGATTCATCCAACACTTTTCAATGCCCAGAATGGTGCTTGTCCCCTCCACAATGCCCCACAGATGGGCGCGGATGGCCCGTTTGTCGCCGTACCACTCCACGGCTTCAGCCACGTTCACCCCGGCAAAATCGTAGTTCCAATCCCTGTGGGTGATCCAGGCTGGGTCTCGGGGGTCTTTGAGTTGCAGATCGGCCAGCTCGGTCACATCGAACTTGCGCCCGAATTGATTGGGGTAGGGAACAAAACCGGCAAAGATGTCGATGCCGAATTCGTCGAGGAATTCTTCCCGGCTGCCCCAGGCCGCGGCCAGATTCTCGACGAATTGCTTCTGGTAGAGCATACAGTCGACGGGTGTGCGATCTGTGGGCTGGCGGCGTACAGTGGCGAGGACGCGCTCTTTGCTATTCACTGCTTACTCCTCTGCTGTCAGATTGAGCAGCCGATCCCATTCGGCCACGTCAACGCCGTCCACATAGCTGCTGTGGAAGCGCTCGAAATAGATTTGATCCCAGACCGGGACAATGCTCTTGAGTTCAGCGGGCAATTGTTGAATAATCACTGCGTAGGCGTGTTCCAACAGGCGGTAGCCTGACGTGGTCGAGGGGTGAAAGCGGGGATGGGCGGGGATAATGCCATCTTCCACCAGGGCCTGATCGAGAACGTCTGACAGTTGATCCAGCAAGGCCAATTTGCGCTCCCAGCCGGTGGATGGATGTACTGCCTCGTCCACCAGCTCACCCATGCGGCCATACATGCGGGGCAGTTGGCGGAAATAGGCCATCAGCCACTTGTCGTAGGGAAAGTAGCGTTTGTCGAGCAGAAAGGCCAACTGGATGCCTAACCGTATGGCGTTGCTGAAGCGGGTGGTGGCATAGAAATGGTTGTTGCGCAGAATAGCCCGTTTGAGTGCGTAGGTTCCCATGCCCGAATAGTAGCGACACCAGTGGGCAATGCGTCGCAGCCGGACTGGTTCGGGATAATAGGCGGCAAAGTGTTGGCGCATGGCTGTAAATGTGCCCGACGGGTCGTGCCAGACCTCCCCATTGACAATATGGATGATGTCTTCTTCGGGGATGCGTAACCAGTCTGCCGGGGTTTGGGGTGGGTGGGTCATCCCGATGGTACGTTCCAGGTAGGCAGATAAACTGTCCGGTGCAAAGCCAGCGCCGGCCAGGTGGCCTTCGCGCAAGGAATGGCCCAGGTAAGAATGGGGTAGCCGGTCGGCCAACGTTTGGGCCATCTCGACCCGGCGGTTTTGGAAGATTTCTGCGGGCATCAGCGCGTCGATGCGCAGTCCCCAGTGATGATCCCGGCTTAGTGCATCGTCCAAACCCAGGGCCTCGGAGCCGTAGCCAAAGACGCCAAAAGCAGTTTGGCTGGTCTCCTCTGGGAAGTGTTCCTGCAGAATAGGCAGAACCAGTTCGGTGAAAAAGTGGCGGCTGATGTCAATGATCGATTCGGGCATGAGACTCGCTGATTGTGGTGCTGGGAGGATGTGACCAATGGGGGGTCGATGGTACTGGGCATAGTGTAGCGAAGGGTAGGTGCTTTGTCAAAGTGGATGTTTCAGACCGGCATGTTTCGCAAGTAGGGCGACAGCGCCGTCGGCGACGATCACTCCGGGCTAAAGACCCGGAGCTATCGAGCAATGCCGGATAAATCCGGCTCAAAGAGATCGGTTTACCCTGACATATCGCTCTTTCAAGGGAGATTGCCCGGTCACCGGGCACTTGAGGGTCCGGCGATGCCGATAGGTCCAATCCACCCTAAATTGAAGTACATCTTTCAGCCCCGTTGACGGGGCGTTGCCAGATAGCCCGGCGTCTTGAGCGCCGGGTGATGGAGACCATTTTGCCGCTTTTGAAAAGCTCGCTTGCCCGTTTTCTCCACGGTTGACATTCATCTGGGCCAACGGTAAGATACCCTCACCTTGTTTTGCTTTTGTCTCGCCCACAATGGGTTGAAGGAGTCTCTCAGATGTGTGGTCGTTTTACTCTGCGTGTGTCGTCAGAGCAGATTGCTGACCTGTTTTCGGTGGAACAGATGCCACCGGTTGCCCCCCGTTACAATATCGCCCCCACCCAGCCTGTGCTGGTGATCCGGGATAGCTACGGGGGCAGCGGGCGGGAGGCTACTTTTCTCAACTGGGGGTTGATCCCATTTTGGGCCAAAGACCCCAGCATCGGCAGCCGGATGATCAACGCCCGATCCGAGACCGCTGCCGAGAAACCGTCGTTTCGGGCTGCTTTCAAATACCGGCGCTGTATCATCCCCGCCGACGGCTTCTACGAGTGGCAAAAAATGGCCGGCGGCAAACAGCCCCAATTGATCGGGCTGAAGGATGGTGGGTTGTTCGGTTTGGCGGGCCTGTGGGAACGCTGGGAACAGGATGGATCAGCGATTGAATCCTGCACTATCCTGACCACCGAACCCAACGATCTGCTCGCACCCATTCATAATCGAATGCCGGTGATTCTGCACCCAGATGATTATGATGAATGGCTTGACCGGACTGTGCAAAAGGCTGACCCGTTGTTGCATCTCATGCGTTCGTTTCCGGGCGACGAGATGGCGTACACGCCTGTCAGCACCCTTGTGAATAATGCCCGCAACGAAGACCCAGCCTGTGTTGTGCCGCTTCATTAATTCCCATCCATCTCCCACCCAAAACGCCTATGTTCGATGCATCTCTGCTCTACACCGTCGGTCTCATCTTTCTGGCTACCTTGCTCGGCTCGTATCTCCGTTCCCGGCGCAAAGACCCCTGCCTACACTCGTTCGAAGGCTTTCACGTCACCGTTGAACGCACTGACAATAAGGTTGTTTGGGGGGTGATGGAACTGGAGTCTACCGGCTTTGAGCTGATCTACCGGGATGATGTGCAAGACTCGAAACATGTCGAGTCGAGCTATATCCTCTACGGTGAAGAATACAAGGATATTCAGGTCATCTATCGTTTTGTGGATCAATTGACGCCAGAAAACAAGCGCCGCCGGGATCGGGACATCCGGCGATCTTTCCATCCGGGCATGATTGAGCGCAGCAAGCGGGCCATGCGCAGATTTATTGGCACGGCCAGCGAATCGATCAACGAGGTGTTGAGCGTGCTGGTCGGTCGTGCCAAAAAACCGGCAGGCCGTTATATCAACGATGAAAGTGAGAAATCTCTCTACCGGCTCGGTTCTAACCTGATCGGCCATGCGGGTGGCGTGTTCGATCCCCTTCTGGAGCGCTATATCGGTCAGAAGGTTGTGATCGAAATGATGGAAGACGACACTGTCCATGAACATGTGGGTATTTTTAAGAACTATTCGCCAGATTTCATTGAGCTGCTCGACATCCAGTTTCCCCACAAACAGGCGCTCTCATTGGGGCCAGACGGTTGCGACGATAGCGAGTGCCTGGAAATTACAGTCGATGGTGACAAGTTGACGGCATCGAATCCCAGCGAACAGCCAGTGCTGATCCAGTCCGTCCATCTCGGTGACGAGGAAAGGCTTCTCAATGCAGTGGTGGACAGCGGTGAATCTGTGGAGCTTTTCATGCAAGGCTCACTGGAGAAGGCCGTGCTACATGTGCGGGTTGTACGCGAGCTGGACATGGTCGTCCCGCGTACCCGTTCCATTGTCCGCCACCGCGCCGAACGTTTCCAACAGGGCTTGATTACGGACATTATTTTTGATGTCGGTGTGCTGCTCAATGCCAATCGTCGCCAGGCAGAGCAGGAACGACGCTTACGCGAAGAGTTACGCAAGAATAGCAAGTCTGCCCTGGCCGCAGCCAATCTTGGCTCGATTTTGCTGCAAAAGAAAGAGTACGAAGAGGCCGAAAAATGGCTGACCCATGCTCTCGCCATTCGTTACTCTCTGCCTGACAATGGGCGGCGCGCCGAGATGGAATTGCGGGAACTGACCCGCAAGTCAGAGCGTTCCGGCACGGCTACACCGTCGGTCCAGCACCAGGTCAACAGTCAAAACGGCAATAGTCCCAAACAAGTGTCGGTTGTTGTCGATAAATAAACCCTCACCCGCCTAACCACTCCCGATCATCCAACCAAAACCCACCCAACCCACCACCTCAGGAATCACAAATGGACAACACAATCGCAGACATTCGCGGCAAGAATATCCTTATTACCGGCGCTGCTCAGGGCATCGGCGAAGCCACCGCCCGGCTCTGCGCCCAGCGTGGCGCAAACGTCGTGCTGGTGGACGTGAAGGCAGAGAAGGGCGAGGCTGTGGCCGCATCCATCCGAGAAAACGGCGGCCAAGCCGTTTTCCACGCGGTGGACATCCGCAGTGACGAGGCTGTGCAGTCTCTTTTCGGGCAGGTGGCCGAGAGCCACGGTCATTTGGACGTGCTCATCTGCGCCGCGGGTGTGCTTCTGGGCGCATTCCTCCAGCCGGAGGAGTTCCCGGTGGATGTCTTTGATTTTGTCATGGAGGTCAATGTGCGGGGGACATTCCTCTGCACCAAATACGCCACGCCGTTGATTGCCCAATCCAAACGGGGGGTGATGATCCTGATTGCTTCTGGTGCGGGCGTTTTGGGCGGCAGTTCGTCCATCGCTTACGGTACAAGCAAGGGCGCGGTCAATGGGATGTCTATGGTGTTGGCCGGTCATTTGGCATCCCGCAACATCCGGGTCAATGCTGTCTGCCCCGGCGGTATTGCCACGGAGATGAAGCTGGATAATGTGCGGGATGCCGCAACCAAACAGGGTCGCTCCTACGAGGAGGTACTCGCCAATTCCAACCTGGGTGATCCCATCGGTGTTGCTAAACTCCTGGCCTATCTGGCTTCGGACGATGGGGATTACGTGCGGCGCACACTTTTTACACGGTAGAAATTGCGAATTGTGAGTTGCGATTGATGGTTCGCAACTCGCAATTCGCAATTCGCAACTCAATAAATCTCCACCCCAGCCTCTGCGGCAATGCGAATGGTGTTGGCCGCTGCCAAGGGGTAGTCCGCGTCGGGTAGGTGTTCCAACAGCATGTAGCCATCCGGATACATGCTATGCCAACGGCGCAGAGCCGTGTGCATATCCAGCAAGCCTTCGCCGGGGATGGCTTCGTCGATGTGCAGCACAAGCCCCTTGCCAAAGCGAATATCCTTGCAGTGGCCCACTGCGGAGATCGGCCCCATCAGATCGAAGATATGGTTCAACCGCTCCGTGCTCTGAAAGACGCTGTGCATGGTGGGAAAGTGGTTGGTGAAATCCATCACCACCTGCATCCGTTCCGAGCCGACTTCGGCAATGGCATTGTGGTTGGCTTCAGGCGAATCTAGAATGGTGAG
>JAHEML010000272.1 GCA_024643705.1 Caldilineaceae bacterium
AGGGACTGAGACAGGGGCCATTCCCAGACGCCGAGCCGGGCTTTTGAGCAGATAGGGTGCGATTTCGTAGGCCTGGGCCACAATTTCGGCGCCGATGCCGCTGTTGCTGTAGGATTCGTGGACGGCGAGCAGGTGGCCCGTTTTGGTGACGGAGGCCAGCACGGTGTCGATGTCCAGGGGTTCCACCGAGCGCAGGTCCACCACTTCGATCTCGATGCCGTGCTTTTCGGATAATTCGGCGGCGGCTTCCAGGGCTTGCAGCACGCAATAGCTGAAGGTGGCGATGGTCAGGTCGGTGCCCGCCCGCTTGACATCCGCCTGGCCGATGGGGATGGTATATTCCTCGTCGGCGGGGGGTGCATCGCCCCGGGTGAAGTAGAGCATTTTGTGCTCCAGAAAGACCACGGGGTTGTCGTCGCGAATGGCGGATTTGAGCAGCCCTTTGGCGTCGTAGGGGGTAGATGGGGCCACAACCTTGATGCCGGGAAAGTGGGCGTAGAGGCTGTCGAAACTTTGGCTGTGCTGGCTGCCATAGCCTTTGCCCGCGCCCTGTTGCCCCCGGATCACCAGGGGAATGTTGACCAGTCCGCCGGTCATGTAATTGTATTTGGCGATCTGGTTGAAAATCTGGTCGGCGGCCACCAGGGTGAAATCCATGTACATGAGTTCGAGGATGGGTCTCATGCCCACACTGGCCGCGCCCAGGGCCATGCCAAAAAAGCCCTGTTCGCTGATGGGGGTGTCGATCACCCGTTTGGGGCCGAATTCGTCGAAGAGGTTGCGGGTGACCCGGAAGAGACCGCCGTAGCGGCCCACGTCCTCGCCCATGACAAAGACGTTGGCGTCCCGGCGCATCTCTTCGCCCAGAGCTTCGTTGATGACTTGAATATAGGTTGTTTTTCGCATATCGTTTCTACTCCGGAGCGGTATTCGCCGGGTTGAAAGTAACTACAAAGCCACTGACCGGATTTTCGCCACGAATTGCACGAATACCACGAATTTGGCTATATCATTCGTGAATTCGTTGAATTCGTGGCAAAGGCTTGGCAGTTACGGTTGAAACGTGAACCGTGAACCGTGAGAGCAGACAACCTTTTCACGTTTCACGCCTCACGTGTCAATTTTTGTATACATCCGTATAGGCTTCTGCGGGATCAGGCCAGGGGCTGGCTTCGGCAAAGGCCACGGCTTCGGCCACAGCCTCGGCTACCCCGGCGTCGATGGCAGCGATGTGGGCGTCGCTCGCGCCCCTTTCCTTCAGCCGATTGCGCAGCACCAACACCGGGTCGTGGCGGCGCTGCTCCTCGATCTCGTCGGCGCTGCGATAGGTTTCCAGATCGCCGGCCATGTGGCCCGCCAACCGGTAGGTGATGCCTTCGATAAATGTGGGGCCTTCGCCTGCGCGTGCCCTGGCTGCCGCTTGGCTCACCGCGGCGTGGACGACCTCGGCATCGTTGCCGTCGATCTGCACGCTTTCCATTCCGTAGGCCCGGGCAAAGAGATAGAACTCGCCCACGGAGGATGTGCGCCAAGTGGGGGTCATCTCGGAATACCGGTTGTTCTCGCAGTAGAAGATCACCGGCAGCTTCCACTTAGACGCCATGTTAAAGGTTTCGTGCATCACCCCCTGGAAGAGCGCGCCATCGCCAAAAAAGGTGATGGCGACCCGCCCTTCGTCCCGCAGTTGGCTGGCCAGGGCCAACCCCGCGGCGTGGGGAACCTGCGCGCCGACGATGCCGTTTGATCCCATCATCCCATGTTCCGGCGCGACAAAGTGCATAGAGCCACCTTTGCCACCGGCAAAACCATCGGCGCGGCCCAGAACTTCAGCGATGGCGCGCCCCACGTCCATGCCGTGGGCCAAACCATGATGGTGGCCCCGATAGGTACAGGTGAGATAGTCGTCGGGATTGAGTGCCGCGGCCGCGCCCACGGCATTGGCCTCGTGGCCGATGGCTGTGTGCATGGCTCCGCCGATCTGGCCCTGTTCGGCCGCGCCCAGCAGAAATTCTTCTACCTGACGGATCAGGAGAGCTTGGCGGTACATTTCGGAGAGGGTCTCTACAGAGAGCGCGGGGACGTCGAAATCTGGCGCAATCTGGGAGGAGAGCAGATCGGTGGTGGTCGAAACGACACCATTGGGTGGCACGTTGGCCGCGCCCGAAGAGGAGCGGGCAGGCGCTTCCGCCAAGGGTGTTGAACTCTTGTTTGCCATTTCGTCGATTCCTTCTCGTGTGCCGGGGACATTCTGCTCCCCAGGCGGGGTTTGAACCCGCAGATGACGTAAGCTGTTCAATTACTGGACAGTTCAAGTATACCAGAGTATCAGTCTTCTACCGATCTATACAGTAGTTGGCACTCCAAATCTTACAAAGCGCAAGCTGTGAACCTCCTTGGAACAACAACGGGAGCCGGTATAGTGTCCCTGCTAAATCCACCAGCGACCGACGATCCCTCACGCATGGGTCGTCATGCACCATCGAGGATTCATTTTCTATTCGGACATTTGCAAGTGTTGCTCGAGCAGGTAGCGCAGTTTAACAGCATTGGGGCCAACTGAATCGAAGGCACGCAAGTCTCTGCCAAATCCAAGGTAAACATAGGCGTTGCTGCACCTGTAGCAGATAGTGACCGCAACAAGCACGATGTCGTTTTTGTAGAATGCCAACCCCCAAGGAGGCATATGACAACGTGCTGGGTCACCTGGCTCAAGTTCTGTAAAAAGACCGATGACTTGTTGGGCATCATCTCCGGCGATCATCCGTCGCTCGCTGACATGAGACCGAAAGATATCGGGCCAATCTTCTTCCGCAAGAATTTTTTGTTGGGGCAACGATACAAGCTCAACACGATCGGCGCTGGAAACAGGTGTTTGCCAGGCCGGTGTCTGCCAATCCGGCACCATAGTCTGCTCCTTCTGGCGGGCCGTACAATTGATTATGTCCGGACACCAACGGGGGCCTGAAGTCGAGCTTCTCTTTAGCTTCCTATCCCCACCCTACCCCTTAACGTAAGATAGTTTCTCGTGGATGGCTCCGTTTCTTACCCGGAAAATATCCACGCCGCGGACATACCCTTTGTCACCGCTGCCCTCCATCCAACTGTATTTCCAGCGCATCACGCACCGTTCACCCAGGCCAAAAATTTCCTCGATCTCGATGTGGGCCGAGGGCGACGCCTGAAAAAAATCCTCCCAAAAACGCGTTACGGCTTCTTTCCCCGTGTAGACGGTGCCCGCTGGGGCGGGGTGCGTGTTTTCGAACACACAATCTTCGCTCATCAACTGCATCATGCTGGGGACATCATGCCGGTTGAAGGCTTCATTGAAGTCAAGGACCATGCGCATCGCGGCTTCTAGCTTCGACATTCGAATTGGGCTCATCGTGACACTACCTTCTTTCGCTCGTTTCGCGAGCAATGCAAAGAGAACCAGTCATTAGTACGGCAAACACCGTCAAACCACTTTCCACAGACCCATCAATTCCACCACGGAAGCCAGCAGATGAGTGTGGGGCATCGCCTCCATCATCTGTCGGCTGTGCGCGCCGGAGAGCACGCCAATGTTCCAGCCCACCCCTGCGTGATGTCCCGCCAACAGGTCCAGGGTTGTGTCGCCCACATTCGCTACTTTGTGGACATCGGTTGCGCCCGTACGTTCCATGGCCCGGAATATCAGATAGGGAGCAGGCCGCCCTTGGGCCACATCATCGCCGCAGACCACCCCATCCACCAACCCATCGTTCCATCCCAGAGCGGTCAGCAATAGCTCGGTCATCCCACGGTCGAAGCCTGTGTTCAGCGCCACCCGGACACCCCGTTCCCGCAGAAAGCGGAAGACATCCGGCGCACCGGCGATTGCCCGCACGCCTTCTGTTGTATAAAGGTGGGCCAGATGCGACTGAAAGGTGGCATAGGCATCATCGGCACGCTGGGCCTGGGCCGGTCCCACAGGGATGAACTGGCGCAGTGCTTCGCGTTTGGATGAGCCACGCACGCCTTTGATCTGCTCGCTCGTCACTGCAATGCCCTGGCTTGCCAGCGCGGCCACAAACGCAGCGGGAACCTGCCCCCGATCTTCTACCGTTGTCCCGGCCATGTCGAAGACGACTAATTCCAGTTCGTCCATTTGGCAATCTCCCATGCATAACACGAAAGGCAGCCACAGGTCGGCTGCCTCACGCAAATGGTTCCGCGTTGATAGAAAAAGTGCACCAGAAATGACTGTAACTACCAAGCCACTGACCGGATTTTCGCCACGAATTGCACGAACACCCACGAATTTGGCTCAATCATTTGTGAAATTCGTGCAATTCGTGGCAAAGAGTTGGTAGTTACAAATGACTCGCGATGTACACGAATTCTACCCACAGTATAACAAAAAAGCCGAATGGCTATTATCCCAGCTAACGCAATTTGTGCCGACTGTTCGCCAACGGCGTGAGGTCCCGATTTGGCAACACTGATGCCTTTACGCCCCACTCTCCACACCTAGGCTAGCCAAAATTTCGTCATTACTGGGAATATCGCTCATCGAATGCCCATAATGGACAAACCGGGCAATGCCGTCTTTCGCGACGACGACCTGTGCTGGCATCCGACCAAATTTGAACAACTTGATTTCCTGCCCATACAACTTCAGCACAGAATGTTTAGGATCAGGAAGGCCAATGAAAGGCAGTTCGTGCTCGGCCCAATATGTACGGAAACCGTCTGCATCATCAGGACCAACGACAACTACTTCGGTATCATTTTCGACAAATCGGTCGTACTCTTGGCGCAACTGCGCCATATGCTTGCGGCAGAATGGTCATATGAAGCCGCGATTAAAAACCAAAACAACGTTCTTTTGACCTTTGAAATCAGACAAACTGACCTCATTCCCTCCAAAATCCGGCAACGAAAAATCAGGTGCCGGCGTGTTCAATTGTACTTTTTGACTCATTGTACTCCCTTTTCAGATCCAATTTCGATACGAACGGCGAATGAAGGGCGTTCGCAGGAATATCTATCAAAACTTGAGGATGAATGACACCCAGCAACAATACCAAAGGCATGTTCTGATTTAGATTTATGCGACACCATAGCCAAAATAGATCCAGATTTTGGACAATACACTATGGGGGTAATGCACAAAACAAAGATCGGGGCGTTCATGCTAGAAGTTATCGCACGAACGCCCCGGTTTGTCATCCAACCAACAATCTAACCGCTCAACCAAACCCTACCGCACGCCCGCCATCTCCTGCAACATATGCCAGTTGGACAGCCGATCCGCCTTGGCGGCCAGCAGGGTCTCGGAGGGGTTGCCCTCCCGGTCGAACTGCTTGGCGAAGCGCCCTTCGGAGCGGGCAAAGGTGATGAAGTCGATGGTCTCACCCGTCTTGCGAATGGTGTACCAATCTTCGTCCGCGGCCGGGTTGCCCTTCAGGCTCAGCCGCTCTTTGATGGTGTCGCCCTTGCGCGGGTCGTAGACAAACATGGGGAAGGCTCGGCTGTCCACGGCCAGTTTGGACTGGTGGCGGGCCATATCATCGGCCACCCCATGCTCCGGCTGACAGGTGGTGTAGGTGCTGACAATGGCCGGGCCATCAAAGGATGCCGCGTCCAGAATCGCCTGATAGAAGTGGTTGGGCACAGCCGCCACTGTCTGGGCCACAAAAGTGTTGGGGTGCATCATGGCAATGCGCCCGATCTCCTTGCGCAGCTCCGTCTTGCCCGGCTTGGCCGAACCAAAGGCGTACATCTTGGCTTCCTGGCCGGTGAAGGAGCCGGTGCTGGTCTGGCCGCCGGTGTTGGAATAGACCTGCGTGTCCAGAATCAGCACTTTGATATTCATCCCGCTCGCCATCATCCGGCTCAGGGACTGGAAGCCGATGTCGAGCATCGCGCCGTCGCCGCCCATCACCCACAACTGCTTGTCCTGCCAGCCCAACTGATCCCAGCGCATACGGATGCCCATCGCAAAGGCCGGGCCATTCTCAAAGAGGCTGTTGCTCCAG